>DASSGP010000044.1:0-7694 GCA_035693405.1 Rudaea sp.
ATTCCTGACGGTCGCTACCTGGATGCCAATCGCATCGCCTACGTCGGCAAGGTGGAGACCTATCCGCGACTCGACGATGATGGCAATGACGCCGGCACGGGTTATTCGGTCAGTCTCGGCACCGACATTCCGCGCGAAAACCAGATCATCGTCATGGGCACGAAGGAAGAAGTCATGGCGCTGTTGAAATCCCTGCTTGGCGGAACCGGCACCGGCTGACGCTGCAGTCTCGCCGCAGCGCTAGTCCGCTAGCGCGCCTCGGCGAGTATCTCGCGTTCGAGGACTCCTGCCGGAGGCGAGCGCTTCGCTATCGTGCGATACCAGCGCCAGGCCACGAGTCCGCCGGCAAACAGGCAGGCGGAGGCCGCGGCCAGGTGCAGCGCACTGTCCGCAAGCCACGGCGACAGCAATCCGGCGAGCAGCGCATTGAAGGCGAGCGTGATGAATCCCTGCACGGACGAGGCCGCGCCGCGATGACGTGGAAACAGATCGAGCACGAGCAGATTCAGCGTCGGCGAAATCAGGTTGATCCCGATCGCCGAGAATGCAAGCGGCAGCACCGCCCACGGCACGCGCGCCGGCACGACCAGCCACGCGACCAGCAAGCCGATCACCGCGCCGGAGCCGATGATCGAATAGCCGATACCCATCAGCACGCGCGCGCTGATCCGGCCGGCAAGCCGTCCGGCGAGCATCGCGCCAAGGACAAGCCCGCTGATCGCGGGCACAAACAGCCAATAGAACTGATCCTGGCGCAAATCGAGGATGCCGAGCACGAATGCCGGCGCGCCGGCAATGTAGACGAACAGTCCGCCGAAATTGCACGTGATCGCCAGCGCCAGCGGCAGGAACTGATCCGACGCCAGAATCTCGCGGTAACTGGCGAACAGGGAGCGCGGCGATAGCGACACGCGGCGCTCGCGCGGATGCGTTTCCGGTAGCACGCCGGCGCACAGCGCTAGCAAGGCGCCAGCGAAGACCGTAAGCGCCCAGAACAACGCGTGCCAACCGCCACGACCGACGATCCAGGCGCCGACGATCGGCGCCGCCGCCGGCGCGACGCCGAAGATCATGCTGATCAGAGACATCAGCTTCTGCGCGTCCGGCCCTTCGAAGCAATCGCGAATCAGCGCACGGCCGACGATCAGGCCAACGCCGGCGCAAGTCCCCTGCATCGCCCGGAACACCAGCAGCGTCGACATCGACTGTGCCAATGCACAACCCACCGACGCGACGAGGAACACGGCAACCCCGCCGAGGATGACGACTCGCCTGCCCCAGGCATCGGACAGCGCGCCGATCAGCAGCGACATTGCCGCGTAAGCCATCAGGTAGACCGAGATCGTCTGCTGCATCGCCAGCGCACTGGCGTTGAACTGCTCCTCGATCGCCGGGAACGCCGGAAAGATCGCGTCGATGCAGAACGGGCCGAACATGGCCAAGGCCGCCAGCAAACATGCCAGCCCGATGCGGTTGGGAACGGCATTCGGCATTTTTTATTGGAATCGGGACAACCGCGGTGCGTCCGCTGTGTCAGCGATGATACGCGTGAATGGCTGGCTCCCAACAGCGATTGACTCACGCTTTTGGACCGTTACCGGCGCGTGAACGGCAATCGGCAGCCATTCAGCGAACGGCTCGCGCAATCGCTCGTCTCGCCCGCACAGTCATGCGACAATCCGCCATCGACCCGATCGCACAGGACCGCCCATGTCAGACGGCCCCGCCCCGGAAATCCGCGATGGCGAACTGCTCGCGGCCGTCGATCTTGGCTCGAACAGTTTCCACCTGGTCGTCGCGCGCTACGAACACGGCGAATTGCGCGTGATCGACCGCCTGCGCGACAGCGTGCGCCTGGCTGCGGGATTGCGTGGCGACGGTTCGCTCGACGACGGCCGGCGCGACAAGGCATTGGCCTGCCTGGCGCGTTTCGGTCAGCGCCTGCGCGTGTTGCCGCACGAACGCGTGCGGGCAGTCGCGACGAACACGGTGCGGCGGCTCAGTGCTCCCGGAACCTTTCTCGGGCCGGCCGAGCAGGCGCTGGGTCACCCGATCGAAGTCGTGTCCGGCCGCGAAGAAGCGCGACTGATCTACCTCGGCGTGGCGCACGGCATTCCGGATTCACCGCAACGGCGCCTGGTCATCGATATCGGCGGCGGCAGCACCGAGTTCATCATCGGCCAGCATTTCGACGCGCTCGAGAAGGAAAGCCTGCAGATGGGCTGTGTCGCCAGCACGCTGCGTTTCTTCGGCGATGGCAAGCTCAGCGCAAAGCGCTGGCGCCAAGCGCAGACCGAAATCGCGGTCGAGCTGCAGCAGTTCGCCGCCGACTATCGCGCCCATGGCTGGGGCGAGACGATCGGTTCGTCGGGGACGATCAAGGCGATCGGCAATGTCGCCCAGGCCGCCGAATGGTGCGATTCCGGCATCACTCGCGGCGCAATCGAGAAAGTGCGCGACGCGATCCTCGACTGCGGCAGCATCGACAAGCTGCGTCTTCCGGGATTGGCCGAGGATCGTATCGGCGTGTTTCCCGGGGGCGTAGCAATACTCGAAGCCAGCTTCACGGCATTCGACCTCAAGCAGATGCGCGTCTGCGACACCGCGATGCGCGAAGGCCTGCTGTACGACATGATCGGACGCGCCGAGCATCGCGATCCGCGTGCGGCCAGCATCAATGCACTGGCGCAGCGTTATGCCGTCGACCTCGGCCATGCCGAACGCGTCGAGGCGACGGCGCTGGCGTTGTTCGATCGCGTCGCCCGCGAGTGGCAGCTCGGCCACGTCGAGCGCGACTGGCTGTCGTGGGCGGCGCGAATCCACGAAATCGGCCTCGCGATCGCACACAGCCAGCACCACCTGCACGGCGCCTACATCGTCGAGAACTCGGATCTCGCAGGTTTCGGCCGGCTCGAGCAGCAGGTGCTGGCCACGATCCTGCGTAGTCACCGGCGCAAGCCCGACGACGCGATCCTGCGCAGCCTGCCCGAACGCCTGCGCCGGCAGACTGCGCGCGTGACAGCGCTGCTGCGTCTGGCAGTGCTGCTGCAACGCGGCCGCGCCGCCGATCCGGCGCCACCGATCGAATTGCAGGCAGACGACAAGCTCCTGCAGCTCAGGTTGCCGCAGGCCTGGCTCGACCAGCACCCGCTGACGCGCGCCGACCTCGATCAGGAGCGCGACTACCTCAGGCAGCTCGACCTCAAGCTGCAGGTACGCTCCGACGAAAAACTCGCAGCCGCATGATGTAGGGTGGGCCTAGGCCCACCGATCTTTCCACATCGATGCAACATGGTGGGCCAAGGCCCACCCTACTGTGCGACGGCCATTCTGCGTATCATTCGAATCACACGTTCGTATTCGTTCCTATCCCCGGAGACCCTGCATGTTCAAGCGCGTCGCGTTCTCGCTCATTCTTGCCTTGGCCGCTCCGCTGGCCTTTGCCCAGCAGACGCCGGCTAAGCCGCCCGCCGCAAAGACCGCAGCGAAGCCTGCGGCGAAAGCCGCCGAACCCGCCAAGGCCGCGGCGACCGACGCCGCCACGCCGGCCGGCAGCCCGAAGGTCCTGCTGCACACGAGCCAGGGCGACATCACGATCGAACTGTATCCCGACAAGGCGCCGAAGACCGTCGACAATTTCGAGCAATACGTCAAGGACGGCTTCTACAACGGCACGACGTTCCACCGCGTGATTCCGACGTTCATGATCCAGGGCGGCGGCTGGACCAAGGAACTGCAGCGCAAGCGCACGCGCGCGCCGATCCACAACGAGGCGAACAACGGCTTGTCCAACCTCAAGTACACCGTGGCGATGGCGCGCACCGCCGATCCACATTCGGCTGCGGCCGAATTCTTCATCAATACCGTCGACAATCCGCGCCTGAACTACACGGCCGACACCAACAGCCTGACGTGGGGCTACTGCGTATTCGGCAAGGTCGTGGCGGGCCAGGACGTCGTCGACAAGATCAAGGCGGTGCCGACCGGTCCGCAGGGACCGCTGCCTTCCGACGTGCCGACGACTCCGGTCATGATCGACAAGGCCGAGATGGTGCAATAGCGCGCGCGCAACTCGTACCTCGATCCGTCAAGTCCTCTGCCCAATCGTCGGGCAGAGGGCTGCGGAGAGAAAGCGCTGCCGGGATGAGCACGCTGTTCATTTCAGATCTGCACCTGGATCCGGCGCGGCCGCACATTGTGGAATTGTTCACCCGGTTCGTTGCCGGGGACGCGCGCCGGGCCGAGGCGCTCTACATCCTCGGCGATCTGTTCGAGAGCTGGGTCGGCGATGACGACGACAGCCCTCTCGCGCACCAGGTCGTGCAGTCGCTATCCGAACTGAACCAGGCCGGCGTCCCGGTGTTCTTCATGCACGGCAATCGCGATTTCCTGCTCGGCCAGGCGTACGCCGAGCGGGCGGGTATGACGTTGCTGAACGATCCGACGGTCGTCGAATTCGCCGGCGAGCGCACGTTGCTGATGCATGGCGATACATTGTGCACGGACGACGTCGCCTACCAGGAATTTCGCGCCGTGGTGCGCAATCCGGAGTGGCAGAAGCAGTTTCGCGCGCGCTCACTTAGCGAACGCCACGCCTTCGCGGCGCAGGCGCGCGCAGAGAGCGTCAAGCATACCGCTGGAGCGAAGCCGGAAATCATGGACGTAAATCAGGCTGCCGTCATCGCGGCGATGCGCAAGCACGGCGTGCGCACGCTCATCCACGGCCACACGCACCGGCCGGCGACACACCGTTTCGATCTGGATGGCCAAGCCGCCGAGCGTATCGTGCTCGGCGACTGGTACGAGCAGAGCAGCGTGCTTACTTGGCCACGACTTTCTGCGGCCCGGTGAACTCGCTTTTGTGCCCATCGTTGTAGATGAGGCCAACGCGATACCAGTACGTTTTTCCTGTTTCGGCCGAATTGTCCCGCCATTGGTAGTCGACGGATGCGCTACTGCCGCTACCGGTGGCTTTTACGAT
The DNA here is from genome assembly GCA_035693405.1 of Rudaea sp. Lineage (GTDB taxonomy): Bacteria > Pseudomonadota > Gammaproteobacteria > Xanthomonadales > Rhodanobacteraceae > Rudaea. Next base: position 4,982 of record DASSGP010000044.1, read on the forward strand.
CGACTTGTTTACCCGAACGAACCGCCCGTTTTCCTCAGTACTTCGATAAACGATATAGCCGTATACGCCAGCTTCGTAGGCCACCGACCATTTAAGGAGAGGACCCGTCCCCACCGGCGCGATTGGCTGCGGAGAAGCCGCCTCGGACGTTGCCGCCTTGATTTCGTCAGTCAGGTTGCCTTTTGCAATCCGGCTGCCGTCGCCGTCTGCGCCGGAAGTCTGCATGGGAGGTATCTCGATGATCTTCTGATCCTTTGCGAGAACCAATCCCCGGATATTTATCGGCAGGAGATTTTTCTCTCTCCTGAATTTCACCCAGGCCTTGCCGAATATCTCGCCGGTCGGCTGCGCGTCATCCAGTTTCAATTTCAGGCTTGCGCAAGCAACGCGCTGCGGGCACGCTTCTATGACGTAAGAGAATTTTGCTCCCTCCATCTGCACAGATTCGACTTCGAACCCTGCTGGAGATTTTCCTTCCAGCAAAACGGTTTGTTCCGTGCCACTTCCCTGTCTGACTACTGAGAAATCGACCGGGTCGGCGGAAGCAACCACCGCACCTTGAATGTTTGCCTTCAAACGGACCCACAGTTCCTTCTGTAATGTAGAGTCGGTCTTCACCTTGGCAAATTCGAAGTGGGTGCCCCAGCGCGCATTCGGCTCCACGGTTACGCTGAGTGCCTTCCCATCTTCAACGATGGTCGCGTTGAAGCCCTTGTCGACGGACTCGACTTTTACGAGTCGCAGCTGTTCCGGTTGCTCGCTGACCGGGCGAAAAATCACGGTTTTCGCTGCTCCTGACTCAACCATGCCGAAGTCCACGACCGGACGGACATCTTCCAAGATGGAGTTTACGAATGCGTTGACCCCAACGATCACGGGATCAGTCACGGGCGGCGTCGTGATCAACTTGCCGTCCGCGTGGAAAAGGCCCAAGCGATTTATTGCATTCACCTCGATCGGCACCTGTCCCACATGGCGCGGCTCGATCACGACAGCATGTTTCAACTTTACTCTGTTCGACGGATCGACAATGCCCTTGACCGTAATTGCGTGATCGGAGTTGTTGATCACGCCTACTTCGGTGTCCGTGCCGGAGAATTGATAAATTTCTCCAAGATCCGGCGCGTCCTGCGAGGTAACCTCCTGCGCAGCTTGGCCACTTTGGCTAGACAGAATCAGCGATAGAGTGAGAAAGAAATACTTCTGCACAAAATTTGCACCTTCGTATAAAACAAACCCGCCGATTGGCGGGTTTGTTTGCATCACTCAAAAAGCGCTGTCAATCGACAGAGAACTTCTGCAACTGCACCGGCAGCGTGCCGTTCAGGGCCAAGCTAAACGTGCCGCAATCTGCCGCACTCCCCGTCGAGGTTCCATTTACAACAAGGAAGTAGGCCCCGGCCGCCTGGCCAGTCAACGTCAGAGACGTGCCAGCGCCAACGGAGGCCGCATTGCCCGTAACCAAGCACTCATCCGTACTGCCGCACGCCTGCTGCAGAATCATCTGCGGCTGGAATGGGCTACCTGTTACGTTGGTCAGAGTAATCGCCGTAGCGGTAAACCCGGCACCGAGCGTGAAGGAGAAAATGGTGTCCGGGCTCGGGTTGTTGGCAAACGAGCACACCACACTTACCGTGTTGCTTTGAGCGCAGCCGTTCACGTTCGAAACGCCCGCGGCCGTCAAGGCTGTAGGTGCGGCGCAGGTCTGGGCAAACGCTTGACCAACTCCCAAACACAATACGACGGCAGCAGCGATTTTCATGCATTTCATATTTTTCTCCTTACAAGCGACTGGACACAGGGTGCTGCGTAAGCGTTACTGGCCGATGAACGTCTGGCGGCGCGAATCGAAATTGTCAAAACCGACGGTGTGTGCCGGACCAGAGAAGCCGGACCTGAAATTCGGCGACGTGCCGCCCAATCCCAGCGCAACGGTCTCCACTCCACCCCATTCGGAATTGTCGTAGGTACCCAAAGTGATATCCGGTGCCGGTGTGGTATCGTTCGTGATCGATGCCTTGTCAACCCAAATATTGGTGATCGCGGCCGCCCCGAACGTCAGATGTCCTTCGATCCAGTGCACTCCCGGTGTCAGCGCTACCTGACCCAAGCATCTGTAGTTACTCGCCGGAACGTTGCATGCGGACACTGCCACGAGATTCGGGTTCACTGCTCCAACGCCCACAAGTCCAAGGCGCATCAACGCCAACGTCTGGTTGTTGCCGCTTAGCGGGAAATTGACCGCAGAATTTGCGGCGAACACCTGTACCGTCGCCAGATTGGGCATGCTCGCCAGCGAGGCCGTGTCGATATAGAAGCGGAAATGGTAGCTTGCCTCATTCGTAGGTGACTGGTCGATTACAGCTCCGGTAGCAAGCGGGCCAGCACCAGCATTGATATAGGCGGTCATCTTGCACGCGCTTGGATTTACCAACTCGAGACCGGGCGAAGCCGCGGCCAACGTAGCGTTGTTGGTAGTCTGCAAGGACCACGCACCACCCCCAGCAGTATTGAACGGATACGGGCAAACCGCGCTTGCGCTGCTGGCCATGCCAAATCCAACCAGACCCAAAACCGCCAGCGACAGCGACTTCATACCGAATGCTTTCATGATATTTCTCCGAAATGTTCCGGGTGGAAGCACATGCTCCATCCCCTACGAAAAACTCTCAACACCACCCGAACGCGCGGAGCTTAGTCGAGGTTGCGAGCC
>DASSGP010000045.1:0-12263 GCA_035693405.1 Rudaea sp.
TGCGCATCATGCTTCGCAGCCAACAGTTCATCCGCGGCGGGCTTCGACTGCCCGTCCGTCCTCCCCTTTTGTGTTTTTCTTTTTTTATGTTTGCTCATGTCTTCACTGTGACGACGTAGTCCCCTCGAGCGAGTGCGCCTGGGTGGAATCAGGAAATTGTTCGCGCAGGCGCTTGGCGTAATCGCTGGCAGCGCCGGCATTGCCGAGTTTCACCTCGATATTGCGAGCCAGCAGCAAAGCATCCGGGCTCGGCTGGCCGATCGCATCGAAACGCTGCACGTAGGCGCGCGCCTTGAAAAAATCACCCTTGCCGTACAACACGCTGGCCAGCTGAAACAGCGCCTGGCTGTTGTTCGGATTGATCTCGACGGCTCTGCGGAAATCGGCTTCGGCCACGTCGGGCTGGCCCTTGCCGAGCAGAGTGCAGGTACCGGAGTTCAGATAGATGACGTCGCGGTCTTTGTAGAAACCGTCGGCCTTGGCGATGTCGAAACGCTTCTGCGCCTGGTCGAAGCGGCCGAGCTTGCACAGATACAGGCCGTAGTTGTTGTTCGTCGCCCCCGCGGTCGGCGCCAGTTCCGCGGCAATGCGATATTGCTCTTCGGCACTGGTGCGATCGCCGACGCGGTCATAGAGCGTGGCGAGCACAGTGTGCGCGTCGACCGACTTCGGATCGAACTTCAGCGCCTTGAGCAGATCTTCCTTGGCGACATCGTACTTGCCGAGTTCGAGATAATGCTGGCCTAGCTGGACCCACACTTCGGCCGCGTGTTTCTTCGTTTCCTCGGGATTTTCCTTGACCGTCGACTTGTTCTCCGACTGCGGCGGCTGCATGATCGTCTGCTGCGACGAGCAGGCCGCCATGACAGCCGCAAAGGCCAGGACGCCAAGCAGGTCACGCCGCATGACGCGAGCCCTGCTCGATCTTGCTGCGGAATTCTGCCTGACGGCGGGTACGGTCGAGCACCTGGCCCTTCAGCTGGCCGCAGGCCGCATCGATATCGTCGCCGCGCGTGCGCCGCACCATCGTCAGCACACCGGCATCGAGCAACTGCTTCTGGAACGCGCGGATCACGTCTTCGTCGGATCGCTCGTACTGGGTCCCGGTGAATGTGTTGAACGGAATCAGGTTGACCTTGCTCGGCAGCTGGCGCATCAGCTTGACCAGCTGGCGCGCGTGCTCCGGTTGATCGTTGATGCCCTTGAGCATCGTGTATTCGAACGTGATCGACGTGCGCGGCCGCCGCGCTGCGTAGCGCTGGCACGCCGCCAGCAGTTCGGCGATCGGATATTTCTTGTTGAGCGGCACCAGTTGCGTGCGCAGTTCGTCATTCGGCGCATGCAGCGACACGGCTAGCGAAACGTCACTGCACTCGCCGAGCTTGTCGATCATCGGCACGAGCCCCGCCGTCGACAACGTAACGCGCTTGTTCGCCAGGCCGAAACCAAGGTCGTCGCGCATCACGCTCATGGCGCGCACGACGTTGTCGAAGTTCAGCAGCGGTTCGCCCATTCCCATCATCACGACATTGGTCAGCTTGCGCTGCCGATGCGGGACGTTGCCCATGTGCTTCGCGGCGACGAACACCTGGCCGATGATCTCGCCGGCCGACAGGTTGCGATTGAAACCCTGCGTGCCGGTCGAGCAGAACGTGCAATTAAGTCCACAGCCGACCTGCGAGGAAACGCACAGCGTGCCACGCGTCGATTCCGGAATGAACACCGCTTCGATGGCGTTGCCGCCGTCCATGCCGAGCAGCCACTTGTAGGTCGCATCGGCCGCCTGCTTCTCGAACAACGTTTTCGGCGGCACGATCTCGGCCACCGCCTCGAGCTTCCCGCGCAGCGTCTTGCCGACATCCGTCATCGCCGAGAAATCGGTGGCGTGGTGATGGTAAATCCACTTCATCACCTGCTCGGCGCGATACGGCTTCTCGCCGAACGACGCGAACAATTCGCGCAGCCCCTGGCGGTCGTAGTCGAGCAGATTGACTCTGGCGGCGGTCACGGATGTGTTCCTGCTCAGCGAGAGCAAAGCTCCGTGCCGGCGAAAAAGTATGCAATTTCCACTTGTGCAGTTTCCGGCGCGTCAGAGCCGTGCACGGCATTTGCGTCGATCGACTGGGCGAAATCGGCGCGGATCGTTCCGGCGGCAGCCTTCTTCGGATCCGTCGCGCCCATCAGGTCGCGATTCTTGCCGATCGCTCCTTCGCCTTCGAGCGCCTGGATCATCACCGGACCCGAGATCATGAAATCGACGAGCGGCTTGAAGAACGGGCGCTCACGATGCACAGCGTAAAATCCTTCGGCCTCCGCACGCGACAGCTGCTTCATTTTCGCCGCGACAACCTTCAATCCGGCTTTTTCGAAGCGTGAATAGATTTCGCCAATGACGTTTTTTGCGACGGCATCGGGTTTGATGATCGAAAGGGTGCGCTCCAGCGCCATTTTCTGGTATCTCCAAGAGGTGGGTGATTCGATCAGGGGTAATCGGTCTCGCCGGCGCGATGTTAACACCAAATCCGAGGCAAAACCGCGAACTTACGCAGGTATTTCTGTGCGGATTCTAATTGATCTTCACGAAACTTTCGAACAGTCGCGGCCCCTGATGTTGCGGCACGGATGCTAATCTCCATTGACCGGCGACAGCAGCATCCGTACTATTCAAACAATCGTTTGAGTCGGGCCGAATCGTGCGTTGCCGGATGGTAGCGGCCACGCGTCGGACATTGCGCGGGACGGGCATCGGAAACTTGACCATCGAGCTATTTTCAACCAAGCAACGCATTCTTGGCGCAGCCGAAGTGCTATTCGCCAGGCACGGCTTTGCAGGTGCATCCTTGCGGCAAGTGACCTCAGCAGCGCAGGTCAATCTCGCGGCCGTGAACTATCACTTCGGATCGAAGGAAAATCTCATCAATGAGGTCTTCCGGCGCCGGCTCGATGGCCTCAACACCGAGCGGCTGGCTGCGCTGGCGCAAGCGCGCGCCAAACCCGCGTATGCTCTCGAGGACACTCTGGATGCTTTTGTGCGCCCTGCCCTGGCGCTGACCGGGGACGACCATGGCGGCGCGGCCTTCGTGCGCGTGCTGGCCCGCGCCTACGCCGAACACAATGAACGCCTGCGCAAGTTCCTGCACGACAATTACAGCCACGTGCTGAAGGAATTCGTCGCCGACTTCGCCCGTTTCCTCCCGCACCTGGACAAGCAGGAACTGTACTGGCGCCTCGACATCGTCAGTGGCGCCCTGACTTACGCGATGGCCGATTTCGGCGTCATCAAGCGCCGCGGCGTCTCGGAGCAGCAGCACCGCGACCTGGCTGCCCGACATCTGATTCGATTTGCTGCAGCAGGGCTGAGGGCTGAGGGCTGAGGGCTGACGGCTATAGAGCCCGCAGCCCTGCGCCCTTCTTGATTTCCAGCCCTCGGCCCTCAGCCCGTTCTCTTATTCAACCCCTTCCGGAGTTCCGATGCCACCCACTTCCCTTCGCATCCGCAAGGCCGCCGTGCTCGGTGCCGGCGTCATGGGCGCGCAGATCGCCGCCCATCTGGTCAACGCCGGCGTCGAAACCGTGCTGTTCGATTTGCCTTCCAAGGAAGGCGATCCGAACGGCATCGTGCTCAAGGCGATCGAGAACCTGAAAAAGCTCTCGCCCGCACCGCTGGCCGACAAATCGCGCGTCGCTTCGCTCATTCCGGCGAACTATGACCAACATTTGCCGCTTCTGGCCGAATGCGACCTGGTCATCGAAGCGATTGCCGAACGCCTGGACTGGAAGCGCGACCTTTATTCGAAAATCGGGCCGTTCGTGGGCACGAATGCGGTACTCGCAAGCAACACGTCTGGATTGAGTATCAATGCCTTGGCAGACGTTCTTGACAAGAGTCTGCACCATCGTTTCTGCGGCGTGCACTTCTTCAACCCGCCGCGCTACATGCATCTTGTCGAGTTGATTCCCTGCAACGACACGGATCGCGCGGTACTGGACGGACTCGAAGCCTTCTTCACGACGACGCTCGGCAAGGGCGTGGTCCATGCGAAGGACACGCCGAACTTCATAGGCAACCGCATCGGCGTGTTTTCGATGCTGTGCACGATGTACCACACGGAGCAATTCAAGCTCGGTTTCGACGTCGTCGATGCGCTGACCGGACCGGCGATCGGACACCCGAAGAGTGCGACCTTTCGCACGTCCGATGTCGTCGGCCTGGACACGATGGGCCATGTCATCAGGACGATGGACGATGCGTTGCCAGACGATCCCTGGCATGAGTACTTCAAAGCGCCTGCAGTCGTGCAGGCGCTGATCGCGAAAGGCGCACTCGGCCAGAAGTCGGGCGCCGGCTTCTTCCGCAAGGTCGGCAAGGACATACTGGTGCTGGACCCGGGCAAGGCCGATTACGTGCCGCAGACCGGTGCGGTCAGCGACGAGGTAGCAGCGATCCTGAAGCTCAGATCGCCCGCCGAAAAATTCGCGAAGCTTCGCGCGAGCGCGGACCCGCAAGCCCAATTCCTATGGGCGGTTCACCGTGACCTTTTCCACTATGCGGCATATTTCCTCGCCGACATTGCCGCTTGTGCGCGCGACATCGACTTCGCCATGCGCTGGGGCTACGGCTGGCAGCTTGGACCGTTTGAAACCTGGCAGGCGGCCGGCTGGGCCGACGTCGCAAAATGGATCGCCGAAGACATCGCAGCAGGCAAGGCCATGGCGAAGGCGCCGCTGCCGACATGGGCGGCTGAACTCGGCCGCGCCGGTGTGCACGACGCGCAGGGCTCCTACTCCGCCGCAACCGGCTCGCAGGTCCCGCCTTCGTCCGCGCCGGTGTACAAGCGCCAGTTGTTCCCGGAAATCGTAATCGGCACGCCGGTCGACAAGGGCCGCACCGTCTTCGAGAACGACGACGCGCGTCTGTGGAACCTCGGCGGCGACGACATCGCGATCCTGTCGTTCAAGACCAAGATGCATACGATCAGCTCCGGCGTGATCGAGAGCATCCATCGTGCGGTCGACGAAGCCGAGCGCAATTTCAAGGCCCTGGTGATCTGGCACGACAGCGAGCCGTTCTCCGCCGGCGCCAACCTGAGCGAAGCCGTCGGCTCGCTGCAGGCCGGAAAGATTGCCGAGTTCGAGGGCTTCGTCAACCGCTTCCAGCAGACCAGCATGCGCATCAAGTTCTCGCTGGTGCCGGTCGTCGCCGCCGTCCGCGGCCTGGCGCTCGGCGGCGGCTGCGAGTTCCAGATGCATTCGGCGCGCACCGTTGCGGCGCTGGAAAGCTACATCGGCCTGGTCGAAGCCGGCGTCGGGCTGCTGCCGGCCGGCGGCGGCTTGAAGGAGATAGCGATTCGCGCCGCGCAGAACGCCGTCGGCGGCGACGTGTTCACGCAGCTGAAGAGCTACTTCGAGACCGTAGCGATGGCCAGAGTATCGGCCAGCGCGCTCGAAGCAAAGGAGATGGGCCTGTTGCGCCCGAGCGATGTCGTCGTATTCCACGCGAACGAACTTCTGTACGTCGCCAAGGTTGAAGCGAACGCCCTGGCCGAGTCGGGCTGGCGGCCGCCGCTGCCGGCGCGGCAAGTCCCGGTCGCCGGCGACGTCGGCACGTCGACGCTGAAGGCCGGCCTCGTCAACATGGTCGAGGGACGCTTCGTTTCGCCGCACGATGTCGAGATCGCGACCCGGATTGCCGACACGCTCTGTGGCGGCCAGATCGAACGCGGTTCAACCGTCGACGAGCAGTGGCTGCTCGACCTCGAGCGCAAGCATTTCGTCGCGCTGGCGCAGATGCCAAAGACGCAGGAACGGATTGCACACACGTTGAGCACCGGCAAGCCGTTGAGGAACTGATCAAGAGATCTTTCACGCGGATGACGCGGATCAACGCGGATCAACGCGGATAAGGAAACCACATATCAAAGCGCTCTCTTCGCCTCTCTGCTCTTATCCGTGTTGATCCGCGTAATCCGCGTCCAAGAATCCGCTTTCCACGAACAAACGGGACAACCACATGAACCGCCAGATCCAAGACGCCTATATCGTCGCCGCCGTGCGCACACCGGTCGGCAAGGCCCCGCGCGGGGTATTCCGCAACACGCGTCCGGACGACCTGCTGGCCTTTGCGGTCAATGCCGCATTGTCCAAATGTCCCTCTGTGGACAAGTCGCGCATCGACGATGCGGTCATCGGCTGCGCGATGCCGGAAGCCGAGCAAGGCATGAATGTCGCGCGCATTGCCATGCTGCTGGCGGGACTGCCCAACGTCGTCTCGGCCGTGACGATCAATCGCTTCTGTTCTTCCGGACTGCAGGCCGTAGCGATGGCGGCCGACCGCATCCGCCTCGGCGAAGCCGACCTGATGATCGGCGGCGGCACCGAAAGCATGAGCATGGTGCCGATGATGGGCTATCACCCGGTGTTCAATCCGAACATCTACCAGAACGAACACATCGGCATCGCTTACGGCATGGGCATCACTGCCGAAAAGGTCGCCGAGCAGTGGCAGGTCACGCGCGAGCAGCAGGATGCGTTCGCGGTCGCCAGCCACGCCAAAGCGCTCGCCGCGATCGCTGCCGGCGAATTCGCCGACGAGATCGCACCGTACACGCTTGCCGATCGCTACCCTGACTTGAACAAGCGCAGCGTCGTGGACGACGTGCGCGTGGTGAAGAACGATGAAGGCCCGCGCGCCGGCACGACGCTCGACGCGCTGGCCAAGCTCAAGACTGTGTTTCGCGCCGGCGGGAGCGTAACCGCCGGCAATTCCTCGCAGATGTCCGACGGCGCCGGCGCCGTGCTCCTGGCGAGCGAGAAAGCGATCAAGGATTACGGCCTGACACCGCTGGCCCGCTTCGTCGGTTTCGCCGTCGCCGGGGTTCCGCCCGAAGTCATGGGCATCGGCCCGAAAGCGGCGATTCCGAAGGTCTGTGCGCAGACCGGCATCAAGCAGGATGACCTGGACTGGATCGAACTCAACGAGGCGTTCGCCGCGCAGGCGTTGGCGGTGATCAAGGACATCGGCTTGAATCCGGACAAGATCAATCCGCTCGGCGGAGCGATTGCGCTCGGCCATCCGCTCGGCGCAACCGGAGCTGTGCGCATCGCCACGTTGATCAACGGTCTGCGCCGGCGCAAGCAGAAGTATGGCATGGTGACTATGTGCATCGGCACCGGCATGGGCGCTGCCGGAATATTCGAAGCGGTGTAGCGCCAGCGCCCTGAAAGGGCGCAATCGCGCTGCATCGATCCGGCAGCCAGCCAAGGCGCAGTAAGCGGAGTTCGTTGCGGCGCAAGATGGCGGCCCGGTACGGCTTGCAGCGTTGCCGTACCCTCCGATGTGTCACGAAAACGGAACGGTCCGCGGCCTTTCGCTTGCGACCGGCGCGAATGCGCTACGCTTGTTGCAAGCGCAAGCCCTGGCCGGCCAGGAACATCTTCGGTTTCGCGAAACGGGCGCCAGGGCAAACAGGGATTTGGCGCACCCTCTCCATCACTCGAGGAACCGAACGATGAAAACGATCAGCGCATTTGCGTTTGCATTGTCACTCCTGGTGTCAGGCTACAGCTTCGCGGCGGCGCCGGCACTGCACGTCGCCAAGACGGTCACGATCAATGCCGATGCGGTAAAAGTCTGGGACGTCGTGAAGAATTTCGATGGCTTGAACACCTGGCATCCTGCGGTCGCCAAGGATGAGATCGTCTCGGGCACGAACAACAAGGTTGGCGCCGTGCGTTTGCTGACGCTGAAAGACGGCGGAACGATCAAGGAAAAACTGCTCGTCTACAGCGCCGACGCTCATCAGTTCAAGTACTCGATACTCGAAGGGGTGCTGCCGGTCAGTAGTTACACGTCGAACTTTGTCGTCAAATCGGCGGGCAAGGGCAAGTCGAACGTCACGTGGTCCGGCAACTTCAAGCGCAAGGACGTCGGCGCCAAGCCGGCCGACAACGCAAACGACAAGACCGCGACCGACACGATGAGCGCTGTCTACCAGGCGGGACTCGACAACCTCAAGAAGATGGTCGAGGCGAAATAACCGAGGCGGCGCCGACGTACGAAGCCGGAAATTGCTCCTGCATTTCCGGCATACACGCCGTCCATGGCGCGCCGGAAATTGCTCCTGCATTTCCGGCATACACGCCATCCATGGCGATAAAGAAACGGCCGGAGCGTCGCGTTCCGGCCGTTTTTGTTTTGCTACGCAAGCGGAAAGGTCTAGCAGCGAATCCGCTTCCCTCTTGGCCAGCCGGAACTAATCTCGAGCGACGATGGTCTTTTCTCGCAACCGATCGGCCGAGGGATATCGATGTTCCTGCGTCAGCGAGTCATCCATGTGATTGCAGCCAACAAGGCGCTGCTGGCGTTCTTTGTCCTCATGGTCGTGTTCCGCTCGGCAGTCGCGGACTGGATGTATGTCCCGAGCGGCTCGATGAATCCGACGATCGTCGAGGGCGACCGTATTCTTGTCGACAAGGCGGCCTACGGACTGCGCATTCCGTTCACGACGACACGCCTGACGCGCGGCAGCGATCCGCAACGCGGCGACATCGCGATCTTCTCCTCGCCGGAGGACGGCACTACGCTGGTCAAGCGTATCGTCGGCTTGCCCGGGGACACCGTCGAGATGCGTGACGATGTGCTGCTGATCAATGGCGTGGCTACCGACTACGACGCGGCGTTCGCTGCCGCCGACAAGGATCTGCCCGGCGCCACGCGTCGCGAGGATCATCACTATCTGATCGAGAAACTCGATGGCCGCCCGCACGCAATCATGAAGCTGCCGCAGCATTTCGCGATGCGCTCATTCGGGCCCACGGCTGTTCCGCAGGGTTACTACCTCGCGCTCGGCGATAGCCGCGACAACAGCAAGGACTCGCGCTACATCGGTCTGGTGTCGCGCGACAGCATCGTCGGACGCGCCTTCAAGGTCGCCTATTCGCTCGACGCCGAACGCTGGTATCGGCCGCGGACCGATCGGTTCTTCGCACCGCTGCAATAACCGCCGGGCCCCTTCTGCTCCGGGATCGCGCAACATGACGGCAACTGATATGTCGATCGACGAAAAAGCAATTCGTGACCTCATCGCCTCATGGCTTCGCGCAAGCAAGTCCGGCGACAATGAAACCGTCTTGAGCCTGATGGCGGAAGATGTCGTCTTCCTGCAGCCCGGCCAAGCGCCGATGCGCGGCCGCTCGGGATTCGCCGCGGCGCAGAAGGCCATGAGCGGCATCGACATCGACGCAAGCAGCGATATCCAGGAGATCAGGATCCTGGGCGACTGGGCCTGGTGCTGGAATCGACTGACCGTTGTCGTCACACCGCGCGATGGAGCACCGGTCAAGCGCGCAGGCGATGTGTTGTCCGTGCTGCAGAAACAGGCTGGCCGCTGGGTGATCGTGCGCGACGCGAACATGCTGTCGCGTGTGGAATCCTGAGCCGGACCGCGTTCGACAGGAACTGTCGCAAACGCCGCAATTAAGAACGCCACCATCCCTGGCGGCGTAGCAAGCCTCCCCTAGGCCCCGGATACGCACCTTGTACGCCCTGGCACATTCCGTGTGCCGCCGGACCCAAAGACTGGTTGCGGGATGGAAGTTCGCTTTTTTCCGCGATCTTGGCAAGGTCGCGGAATTGGTAGCGTCGCTAATACCTGCGGGGGTCAGCGGCGACCCGGCTTCAGCTCTTCGAGGAAGCCGCTGAGCAGTTGCCTGGCGCGAGGCGACAACGTGCGGAATCGCTGCAGCAAGGTCTCCTCCGTGCTGTCGTGGGCAAAGACTTCGAGTTTCAGTGCTGGAATCGCCTCGTCGGTCTGCACTTGCTTGCGCCGCCGCTCACCGCTGCCGATGGCCAACCACTGAAAGGTTACGCCGGTCGCGGACGCGATTGCCTGGAGCCTCTGCAGGCCTGGACTCGTGCCCTGCGGATGTTCCCACTGCGCCGCTGCGCTCGGCGTCACGCCGACGCGCTCGGCCAACGCAGTCTGCGACATCTTTGCGGCACGCCTGGCCGAACGGATGCGACTAGCCAGTTCGAGACGCTCATCTAAAGCGTCACTTGAAACTTTCATGTAGCGCCTTTGTATTTGTAGCAGCGCTATAGATAACATGCCGATCCAGGCCAATCAAGGCCCTGGGCGCGAGTGGTGTAGGGTGGGCCTTGGCCCACCGTTTCCCTTTTGGCCCAAAAAGCGAAGAGCGGTGGGCCTTGACCCACCATTTCCCTTTTGGCCCAAAAAGCGAAGAGCGGTGGGCCAAGGCCCACCCTGCAATGGCGAACCCCAAACGGTTCACCAGATGCGCACGCGCGCCTCCGGCGCCACGTACAGCTTTTCGCCGGCCTTGACGCCGAACAGTTCGTACCACGCATCGATATTGCGCACCGGACCGTTGACGCGGAATTGCCGCGGCGAGTGCGGATCGCTGACGACCTGGCGGCGCACGAAATCGTCGCTGAACTTGCCGCGCCACGCCTGCGCCCAACCGATAAGCACGCGTTGATCGCCGCTATACCCATCGAGGACCGGCGCTGGTTTGCCGTGAAGCGAATCGTGATACGCATCGAGCGCCAGCGTAAGGCCACCGAGATCCGCGATGTTTTCGCCCATGGTCAAGTCACCGTTGATATGCACCCCGGGCAGCGGTTCGAAGGCCGAATATTGGGCGCCCAGCTGCCGCGCCCTCGCTTCGAACGCCTTGCCGTCTTCGGCCGTCCACCAGTCGCGCAACGCCCCGTCGGCGTCGATCTTGCGTCCCTCGTCGTCGAAACCGTGTGTCAGCTCGTGGCCGATGATGCCGCCGACGCCGCCGTAGTTGATCGCCGGGTCGGCGTTCGGGTCGAAGATCGGCGGTTGCAGGATTCCGGCAGGGAACACGATGTCGCGCAGCGAGCCGTTGTAGGCATCGTTGGTTTGCGGCGTCATGCTCCAGTCGAGTCGGTCGACCGGTCCGTTCAAGCGCGCGACGAAGAACGACCAGTCCGCCTCGGCGGCACGCGTGACGTTGCCGATCAAATCGTCGTCGCGCACGACCACGGCGGAGTAGTCGCGCGCATGATCGGGATAGCCGACCTTGATTGTATACGTTTCCAGTTTTTTCAACGCTTCCTGCTTGGTCGCGGCGCCCATCCAGTCGAGCTTCTCGATCCGCGCGTGGTACGCCGCCTTCAGATTCGCCACGAGCTCTTCGATCTTGGCCTTGGACTGCGGCGGAAAATATTTCGCCGTGAAGAGCTGCCCCACGGCCCAACCCATGTTGCCGAACGTGTCGACGCGATCGCCGGTCAGGTAGTCGCCGCCCGAAACCGCATGCACGCCGCGTTTCCAGCGCGCAGTCTGCGCCTGTTGGCCCGACAGGGTCTTGTTGTGCATGTCGAAGTAGGCATCGGCGAACGGCGCGGACAAATAGTAAGCGGCGTTGTCTGCCACGTGCACGGCCTGCCAGGCTTTCAGGGTTTCGACCGGCGTGTGCGCGTAGATTGCGGCGAGCTTCGGAACCGCACTCTTTTCGGCGACGATCACGCGCTTGACCTCGCCGAGTTGTGCCTGCTTCAGGAATGCGGGCCAGGCAAAACCAGGCGCAAACGCGCCCAGTTCGGCAATCGTCATCGGGTTGTAGATCGCGTTGATGTCGCGCTGCTGCGATTTGGTCCAGCTGGCTTCCGCGACTTTCGTTTCGAATGCGACGACGTCTTTCGCCGCCTGTCCCGGATTTTTCCAGGCGAGCAGCCTGAGCAGTTTTGTGGCGTACGCTTCGTAGGCCGCCTTCTGCTTCGCGAAGTCGGCCTTCAGATAATAGTCCCGGTCGGGCAAGCCCAGTCCGCCCTGCCCGAGATAAACGGCATAGCGCTTGGGGTCTTTCAGATCGACGTCGGTGCCGAATACGAACAGCGACCCTTCGAAATCCACGCTCGTCCGCCCCATCAGCGCGGCCAACTCGTCACGCGATTTCGCGCCGCGCACGGCGTCGAGTTCCTTGGCAATGGCCTTGGCTCCGAGCGCATCGATGCGCGCTTCGTCCATGAACGATTTGTAGAACGCACCGACCTTGCCGTCGAGCGAGGTCGGCTCGTGGCCCGACGTCGCGGCAGCGGCCTGCATGAGGTCGCGCAGGCGCTGTTCGGTCAGATCCGTCATCGCCAGGCGCAGCGAGTAGCCAGGCTTGTCTGCGGGAATTGCGGTCTTGTCGAGCCACGTGCCATTGGCGTAGCGAAAGAAGTCGTCCCCGGGCTGCGTCGCCTTGTCCGCGCCGGCCAGATCGAATCCCCA
>DASSGP010000046.1:0-3626 GCA_035693405.1 Rudaea sp.
CGGCCAAGCCGCTGACGCCGCAGCAGCAGAAGATGAAGGATTGCAACGCGCAAGCCGCCGGCAAGACCGGCGATGAGCGCAAGACTTTCATGAGCACTTGCCTGAGCAGCTCGACTGACGCCGCGCCGGCGAAGCCAATGACGCAGCAGGAAAAGATGACCGCCTGCAATGCCAAGGCAACCGGCAAGACCGGCGACGAGCGCAAAGCGTTCATGAGCAACTGCCTGAAGGCCGACTCGACAACAGCGGCGGCGCCTGCCAAACCGATGACACAGCAGGAAAAGATGACGGCGTGTAACGCCAAGGCAACCGGCAAGACCGGCGACGACCGCAAGGCGTTTATGAGCGAGTGTCTGAAAGGTGACAGTTCGGGCGCGGCAGCGCATTGAGCAAAAGAAAACCGGGCCATGTGCCCGGTTTTTTAGGGCTGAGGGTTGAGGGCTGAACAAGATCAAATGCAGGCGTGCCCCTGCTTTTTCGACCCTCAGCCCTCAGCCAGCAAATCGATCCGTCGCGAGGATCAACTCATGCGTGATTCCCGGTTCGAGCGCCGAGTGCCCGGCATCGCCGACGATGCGCAGGTCGGCCTCCGGCCAGGCGCGGTGCAGATCCCAGGCGCTGCGTAGCGGACAGACGACGTCGTAGCGTCCCTGCACGATGACCGCGGGTATATTTTTTAATTTTGGCGCATCGCGCAGCAATTGGTCGTCCGCGTCGAAGAAACCGCCGTGCACGAAGTAGTGGCATTCGATGCGCGCAAACGCAAGCGCGAACTCGTCGCTGCCGGTCGATGCGATGTAATCCGCGCTCGGTTGCAGGAAACTCGTGCCACCTTCCCACACCGACCAGGCCTTGGCCGCGGCCAGGCGCACGGGCGGGTCGGGACTCGTCAGCCGGCGGTAGTACGCGCCCATCAGGTCCGCCCGCTCGACGGCGGGTATCGCAGCCAGGTACGCCTCCCAGGCGTCCGGATAGATTGCGTCGCAGCCTTTCTGATAGAACCATTCGAGCTCGGATCGGCGCAGCATGAAAATGCCGCGCAGAACGAGCTCGGTGACGCGCTCGGCGTGCTTCTCGGCGTAGGCCAATGCGAGTGTCGAACCCCAGGAACCGCCGAAGACCTGCCAGCGGTCCAGACCGAGGTGCGAGCGTAGGCGTTCGATGTCGTCGACCAGGTGCCAGATCGTGTTGTCGGCCAGTTCCGCGTGCGGCGTCGAACGGCCGCAGCCGCGCTGATCGAACAGGATGATGCGATAACGTGCCGGATCGAAGAAGCGCCGCGACTTCGCGTTGCAGCCGGCGCCCGGTCCGCCGTGCAGGAACACGACCGGCTTGCCTTGCGGGTTGCCGCACTGCTCGTAGTAAAGCGTGTGCAGCGCAGAAACCTTGAGGAGGCCGGAGTCGTACGGCTCGATTTCGGGGTACAGGCCGCGGCGGCCATCGGCTGGGCTCATGATGCTTCCTTGGATCCTGCGAGATGCTCTGCGCGGGATTCTCCGCTGTGGCGCTGGAAAAGTCACATCGCGATGCGGCGGCTTGCCGCGCGTCAAAGCCCGCGACAGAATGCCGCATGGCGCGCACTGCAATCAGTCAACATGATTCGCCGCTCGGACGGTGGACGCGTGCGTTTTATTTCCCCGATCCGCCGCTTGCCGATCACGTGCAGTTGTTCTGGCACGTCAGCGGCCGTGCCAACTACCTGCGCGACCGGCGCTTGCCGACCGGCAACGCGCACCTGCTGTTCAATCTCGGCGCTGCGCCGACCCTGTTCGCGCGCGAGCCCGGCGGCCCATCCCGCTCGTTTCCAACCTGCTGGCTCGCCGGCCAGAGCGAGAGCTTCATCGAGACCGGGTCGCACGGCGACACGGTGCTGCTCGGCGCCCAGTTCCACAGTCACGGCGCGTATCGGCTACTGCGTCTGGCACAACATGAACTCAGCGACCGGGTGATCGAACTCGAAGCGCTGCTCGGCGACCACGTTCTCGGTCTGCGTCAGCGCCTGCTCGAGACACCCTCGCCCCTGGCGCGCTTTGTCTTGCTCGAACACTGGTTGCTGCGTCTGCTCGATCGCGGAGCACAGGTCCACCCTGCCGTCGTCGAAGCGAGCCGGGCGATCGCCGGCACGCACGGCCAGATTGCACTGCCGGCCTTGAGTCGGCATACGGGTATCAGCCGCGAGCACCTGATCCGCCGCTTCCGCGAGCAGGTAGGCCTCACGCCGAAGGCTTACGGCAACATCGTCCGCTTCAATCGGGCGCTGGAACTTGCTCGCTCACCAGCATCGAGTTGGGCGGAGATCGCTCAAGCGTGCGGCTATTACGATCAGTCCCACCTCGTTCGCGACTTCCGGCGTTTCGCCGGCCGCGCACCGGCCACGCTGCTGCGCGATGCTCGGCCCGACGCGGCCAGCATCGTCATCGAATAGGCCAGCACCGCCACATTCGCGTGAAGTCAATTTTTTCCAAGCCGCGCGCGTGGCAATCCGCTAGGCTGCATTTCAACCCACCCGGAGATGTCCAATGCTAGGTTCACTGATCCTGATGGGCGCCGTCTCGCTCGGCGCGGCTCCGACGACAGCGCAGAAGGACCCGCTGCAACCGCTGCAGTTCCTCGTCGGCCACTGCTGGGCCGGAGACCTGCCGCGCGAAATGGGCCGCGACACGCATTGCTTCGAGGCCATGTACGGCAGCCATTTCATCCGCGACAAGCACGTCGTGCATGGCAAGAATCCCGACTACCTCGGCGAATCGATCTATGCGTTCGATCCGAAGCAACAGCACATCGTGTTCTGGTACTGGAGCAGCGACGGCGACATGGACAGCGGCGCCGTCGAGCCGGTCGCCGACGGTTTGAATTTCCCCGAACGACATCTGACCAAGCCAAAAGATTTGACGATGCGCACGCACTGGAAGCGCATCGGTGAAGACCGCTATGAAGCGCTGAACGAACGCAAGACCGCTGACGGCCCGTGGCAGGTCGAATGGAAGGTCGAGTACGTGCGCGTCGACGACCAGAAGTAGGGCTCTTCACCTCTCCCGCTGGCGGGAGAGGTCGCCGCGCGCAGCGCGGCGGGTGAGGGTGGCGCATGATAAGGGCCATTCGCGCTTGGATACGCCACCCTCATCCGGCCTACGGCCACCTTCTCGCGCCAGCGGGAGAAGGGAAGCGTTTGGCGACGCTCGCATTGATCAGTCGAACAGCTTGCCGGGGTTCATCAAGCCGAGCGGGTCGAATGCAGCGCGCACGCTGCGCATCAGCGCAATTTCCTCGGCGCCGCGCGTGCTCGCGAGGTAGGGCTTCTTGACCAGGCCGATACCGTGTTCGGCCGAGATACTGCCCCCGTGCCGAGCCAGCGTCTCGCCGAGCAGCTTCGTCACGTGTTCGCACTGGGAGACGAAATCGGCATCGCCGAGCGCTTCGGGTTTCAGCACGTTGACGTGCAGGTTGCCATCGCCGATGTGGCCGAACCAGACGACATCGAAATCGGGATACTCGCGCGCCAGCAGCGCGTGCATTTCGGCGATGAACGCCGGCACCGCCGAGATGCGCACGGCGATATCGTTTTTGTACGGGCGATGCGGCGCGAGGCTTTCGGTGATGCCTTCGCGCAACTTCCACAACGCGGC
>DASSGP010000047.1:0-6878 GCA_035693405.1 Rudaea sp.
GGACGAGTTGTACACGCAGCATCGGGCGCTGACCGCGCAGATTATCGAGCATGGCGGCAAGGGCAAGGGCGCAGACCTCGTCGCTGCCTGGATCTCCCGTGACGATTCCGCGCTGAAATTCACGCTCGACATGTTCGCCGATATGCGCACGCAGGTCGTCACGGATTATCCGATCGTCTCGGTAGCGGTACGCAGGCTGGCGCAGCTGGTGCAGTCCGGCGCGAGGCCGGGCTGAGGATAGATTTGGAAGGGGAAAGGGGGGAAGGACAGGTGATGACGCCAGGCCATCGGTTCGCGGCGCGAGGCTGACCGATGACGAGCCCAGCGTCGCGCCAGATTCCGCTGCCGCCGTTGTCGCAACATCTGCGCGAGTTCGCGGCACGCCGCGAAGCGTGGATGATCCTGGCGCGCAATCTGATTCCCGTGGTCGGCATCTACGCGTTCGGCTGGTCGGGGGCGCTGGCCGTGTTCAACTACTGGTTCGACGGGCTGACGGCGTTGATGGCAATCATGGCCGCGATGACGCCGCGAGCCATGCGGGAGACCCGCAAGCCGGCTGATAGTCTGATCAAGACGATACCGGCCGGCATCCTGACGTGGGTTTTCCTCGTCGGCATCGTCGGCCTGCCGTACTGGATCGTGCTGATTCCGTTGAACGGAATCCTGCTCAGCGACGAGTTGCTCAGGCAAATCATGCAGTCGCCAGGCCTTTGGCTGACGTTCGGCATTCTCGCCGTTGGGCACTTCTGGAAGGCCTTCCATGTCGGCTACGACACGATGCCCGAGAACGACCTCAAGCAGCGCGCGCGCTGGGATTTGTACCTGCTGATCCTGCGCGCCGTGGCGATGTTCATGATGGCGGCACACGGTCTGGCGTTCATCCTGGTGCCGCTGATGGCGCTGCTGCTGACCTACTTCGAAGTGTGGCCGGAGCGCGTGCTTGGCGCGGTGTTTGGCGATCCGAACAAGTTGTGGGAGTACGATCCCGAGGAAGGCAAGTCGCGCAAGCGGTAGGGTGGGCCTTGGCCCACCACTTCGCTCCTGTGTCAAAAAAAACGGTGGGCCGAGGCCCACCCTACGTTTCGGAGTTTTCTTACGCTTGTACGGGTATCGATCGGATGGCGAGACGGACGCGGCGCGCCGAAGATGAGGCATGCCTAACTATCGCCGCGCCAGCATTGTTGGTGGCTGCTATTTCTTCACTGTCGTGCTGGCCAATCGACAGTCTTCGTTGCTGTTCGATCGAATTGATTTGTTGCGCGATGCAATACGCGCGGCGAAACAGGCACGACCGTTTCGTGTGGATGCGATCGTTGTGCTGCCGGATCATCTTCACTGCATCTGGATCTTGCCGTCTGGCGACGCGGATTACGCCATTCGTTGGGCGCATATCAAGGGTGTTTTTTCCAGGAATGTCGCAGGTGGCGAAGCTATCTGTGATTCGCGCGTGGCGAAACGCGAACGCGGTATCTGGCAACGGCGGTTCTGGGAGCACGCAATTCGCAATGAGGCAGACTATGCGCATCATCTAGACTACATCCACTACAATCCGGTGAAGCACGGCTGGTCGATGCGGCCGGCAGATTGGCCATATTCATCATTCCAGCGCTTCGTCGGGCGTGGCTCGTATCCACTCGATTGGGGCGGACCAACGTAGGGTGGGCCTTGGCCCACCGCTCTTCATTTATGCTGAACAAATCGCGCCCGGTCGCGACGGTGGGCCGAGGCCCGCCCTACCAGTGGTAGTGCACCGTGTAGGTCATCTTCGCTTCGCCATTGGCGGCGATGTCGAGCGGGAAGTCGACCGTCTGCGCATCGCGTTTTTCGAACGCATGGTTCTTCGCAGTGATTTCCCACGAGCTCCAGCGATACAGGTATTCCCGCACGACGACGGTCGCGGGTTCCTTCTTGCGGTTGCGCACGCTGATCTCGAAACTCTCGTCGATCGTCTTCGCACTCGTATCGACCCGGAAGTTCGTCTGTTTGCGTTCGCCGACGATGTCGAACGCGTTGCCGAGCTTGATCTTCAACGTCTCGTTGCGCGGCGTGTGCTTGATCACATCCTCGCCGACGAATTCGAGCGCACCGTCGCTCTGGTTGGCCATGTTCACGCGCACGCGGCCGGCCGGCAGCGGCACGCCGAGCTTGTTGGCCTCCTTGTTGTCGAACTCGAGATACGAACCGACGCTGCCCTGCGATGTCGCCGCATAACCCTGGTCCTGGATTGGACCCGACCACCAGCTCCACGGCACAGGCCCGGCGGTAAAGACGAGCTGCTTCCGGCAGGCGACACTGCGGACGGCGGGAAACAGTTCGAGCTGCTTGGTCGAATTCTCCGGCAGGTCGGTGCGCCGCCCCAACGTATACAAATGGTATTCCGAGAGCGCCGATTCGGCGAAACCAGCGTCGGCCTCGTCGCGCATCGCGCGCTTTTCGACCTTCGCCATCATGACGGGAGACGGCGCCGCCGACGGCGCGCGATTGACTTCGCCCGCGACGAGCTTGAGCTGGGCATTCGGATAGCTGCCGCCGGACTGGTTGACGAGCGTCACCCAAGCCGCGAGGTCCATGTCGCAAGCACCGTTCTGCTCGCGCATCGTCACGTTGTAGTCGCTCCACCAGGTCACGCCCTGGGTCTGGTAGCTGACGCGCGAGTCCTGCGCTCCGCCGCGCTTGCTGTCGACCTTCCACACCAGCGTCGGCCGCGTGATCAGCCCGCCGGGAAGGGCCGGGAACTGGATGTTGCCGTAACTGCCGAGCGTCAGCACTTCACCCGACTCGCGCTGCAGGATCAGTCCGCCGCTGGCAGACAGCAGCGTTCCGCTGATCGTCTCGGTCTTGTCGCCGTGCACCTGGTCGACCTTGATCGTCTGGCCGATGTAGCGGTCGAGCAACTTGGCGTTGTCGACCAGGTCGTACTGGTAGTTCTGCTCGATCACGCGCGTGCCGGCGGGATCGGACAGCGACTCGAATGCAACCGTCGTCGGATCGATGCGCTTGGCGACATCTGTGAAGCGCAACACGCCGATGCCTTGCGTGAGTTCCATGCGGCGCGAATCGCGCACGAGCGCGTAACCGGGGAGGTTGGCGCCGTACTGGGCCAGGTTCGCCGTGCTGAGCTGGCCCGGCTGCGCGGCGCTGTATACCGTAAGCGAGTAGTCGGGCGCGTCGGTCGCGGCGGCAGAAGCACCAGCAGCCAGACTGGCGGCGATGGCGGCAACGAGTGGTCGGTACATGGTCGTCTCCTCGGAAGTTGCGCGATTCAACGCAACGGTGCGAAGTCCGGGGTTACTTCTCGCCGCAGCAATATGTTCTGGTAGGGTGGGCCTTGGCCCACCGCCTTTCTTTTTGGCGTAAGAGCGAAGAACGGTGGGCCAAGGCCCACCCTACGGTGGGTCATATGGTCACGGTTGTATCGCGCTTGTGCGATCGTGACCTTCGTCGCGTAGAATCAGGCCATGTCTGCCGAAAACCCTGCCATCGCTTTCGTTGCCAGCAAGACTGACGAAGCGCAAGCCGCGCTCGCGGGTTTGCGCGAGCGCTATGCCGAGGCACCGCTCGACAAGGCCGAGATCATCGTGGCGCTCGGGGGCGACGGGTTCATGCTGCGCACGCTGCACCGGCACATGTCGGTGAACCGCCCTGTCTACGGCATGAAGCTCGGAACGGTCGGCTTTCTGATGAACCAGTTCCATCCCGATGGTCTGCTCGAGCGGCTCGCGCGAGCGCATCCAACGTCGCTCAAGCCGCTGGTGATGCAGGCGGTCAGCGAGTCGGGCAACACCGTCACGTCGCTCGCGTTCAACGAGGTCTCGCTGCTGCGTCAGACCAAGCAGGCCGCGCATATCCGCGTATCGCTCAATGGCGTGGTCAAGATCGAAGAGCTGATGTGCGACGGAATCCTCGTCGCGACGTCGGCCGGATCGACTGCGTACAACCTTTCGGCGCACGGGCCGATCCTGCCGCTCGGCGCCGACGTGCTCGCGATGACGCCGATCAGCCCGTTCCGGCCGCGGCGCTGGCGTGGTGCGATCCTGCGCGCGGGAACCGAAGTGAAGTTCGAGATTCTCGATCCGTACAAGCGGCCGGTCAGCGCGACCGCTGATTCGAACGAGATTCGCGACGTCGTCGAAGTCACGATCGGCGAGTCGCGCGAGCAGACCGTCACTCTGCTGTTCGATCCCGAACACAATCTCGAGGATCGCATCCTCAATGAGCAGTTTGCGTACTGATCGAACCGTCGCTCGCGAACTGCGTGTCGCGCTCCTGGTTCCCGGGCTCGCGATGGCCTTGTCATGTGGCCAAGCCGAGGCCGCGGCGGTCGATCATCGTGTCCTGGAGACGGCCGCGCGCGAAGGCAGCGTCGATGCGCTGCTCGTGCTTGCCGATCAATCCCGGCCGACGCTTGCCCCGCTTCTGCAGAATGGAGATTACCGCGTGCGTCGTGGCGAACTCGTTGTTGCCCTGCAGGCTCGCGCGGCAACCTCGCAACGCGCTCTGCACGTGTGGCTCGATGCACGCGGCATCGTGCATCGCGACTACTGGATTGCAAATCTCATCCAGGCGCGACTGCCTGCTTCTGCGCTTACCGAACTGGCGGCCCGTGGCGACATCTTGCGCATCGATCCGAACCCACACATAGCGTTGCGCTTGCCGCCGCAGCCGGCGTCACCGGCGCAAACCGGTGCGGAAACCGCCACGATCATTCCGTGGGGCATCACCAAAGTCGAAGCGCCATTGGTTTGGGCAGCTGGAACGACCGGCCAGGGCGTCGTGATCGGTGGCGAGGACACGGGTTTCCAGTGGGACCACCCGGTACTCAAGCTGCAGTATCGCGGCTGGAGTGGCGCGCTCGTCGATCACAACTTCAACTGGCACGACGCAGTCCATGACGCGGTCGAAGAACCGACTTGCGGCAACGATTCTCCCGTGCCATGCGATCCGTTTGGTCACGGCACGCACACGGCAGGAACGTTTGTCGGCGACGACGGCTCGGCTGCATCCCCACGCCATCGGACTGGCGTGGCGCCCGGCGCCCGCTGGATCGGCTGCCGGAACATGGACAAAGCTGGAACAGGTACGCCAGCGCGCTACATCGAGTGCATGCAGTGGATGCTGGCGCCGACCGATCTGAATGACGGGAACGCCAATCCCGACCTCGCGCCCGACATCGTAACCAATTCGTGGAATTGCCCGGTCGACGAAGGCTGCGTTTCCGGGGACGAGATCGAAATCGCCGTCGAAAATCTCGTCGCGGCAGGAATATTCTACGTGGCGGCTGCCGGCAATGATGGTAAAAACGGATGTGACACGATCTTTTCGCCGCCGGCGACGTACGACGCGACTTTCGATGCCGGCGCGACGGACTCCAGCGACGCGCTCGCGGACTTTTCCTCGCGCGGCCGGGCCATGGATCATCAGGTCCCGCCGCAGGTCCTGAGCACGAAAATACGGCCCGACATCTCTGCGCCGGGCGTCAACGTCTATTCCGCCTGGCCGCCAAGCACCTACCAATACCTGATGGGCACCAGCATGGCGGCACCGCACGTTGCCGGTTCGGCAGCACTGCTGATGTCGGCGTTTCCATCTCTGAGAGGGAATCCCGAGCGGGTCGCGGCGCTGCTGCGCGCAACGGCCGTAACGCAGGGCATCACGAATACCAGCGGCGTCACCGAAAGCTGCGGCGGAACGCCGATCACGCAATGGCCGAACTATATGGTCGGTTATGGGCGGCTGGACGTGTGGAAGGCCTATCACGAGGTCGTTTTCATCGATGGCTTCGACAACTAGCGCCATCGGTGAGGTAGGTCGTGGCGACGGCGACAAGCTCGTCGTCGCGATCTCCGCGCGCGCGCTGTTCGATCTGAAGGAAAGCCACGACCTGTTTGAGAGCGAGGGTCTGGAAGCCTATCGCGACTACCAGATGAGCCGTGAAAATGAGCTGCTCGCGCCCGGGATCGCGTTCCCGCTCGTCCAGAAGTTGCTGAAACTGAACGAAGCGCCGCCGGCTGAACCGCGCGTCGAAGTCATCCTGCTGTCGCGCAATTCGAGCGATACCGGATTGCGCATCTTCAACTCGATCGAGCATTACGGGCTTTCGATCGCACGCGCCGCGTTTACCGGTGGCGCGCCGACGGCGCCGTACGTCGCGTCGTTCGGCGCACAATTGTTCCTGTCGGCGAACCCCGAAAGCGTCGCCCGCGCACTGCACGACGGCGTAGCGGCGGCGACGATCCTGCCGTCGAAGGCGCCACAGGCAACGTCGGACCAGCTGCGCATAGCGTTCGACGGCGATGCGGTGATCTTCGGCGACGAATCCGAACGCGTGTCCGAAGAGCAGGGCATCGACGCGTTCCATCGCAACGAGATCGAACTCGTCGACAGCCCGCTGTCGGGCGGCCCGTTCCGTGGTTTTTTGGCGGCGCTGCATCGCCTGCAGGAAGCGTTTCCGGCCGAGGCGTCGCCGATTCGCACGGCGCTCGTGACCGCACGCTCGGCTCCCGCACACAAGCGCGTGATCCTGACCCTGCGCAGCTGGGGCGTGCGCCTCGACGAGGCGCTGTTCCTCGGCGGCCGGGACAAGGGGCCGTTCCTCGAAGCGTTCGGCGCGGATATATTCTTCGACGACTCGCATGCGAACGTGGAGTCGGCGCGCAAGCACGTGACGACTGGGCATGTGCCGCATGGGGTGAGGAATCGGAAAAAGCCCGCGGTTTGAGGCCAGCGCAACAGCCGGCGGCTGGGAAGGCAGGTCGGTGTGTTTCGCGAATTGATGGCGATATTCGGACGAGTACGAGTTGCGTCAGGACGGTATGCGTTACGTGGATGAGCATCGGCGCTGGTGAATTGTCGGCGTGCCGAGAAGCCTCGAAGCGTTC
>DASSGP010000048.1:0-8063 GCA_035693405.1 Rudaea sp.
GCGCAGTGCCGGCGTGTTGGCCTTCGGATAGAGCTTGACCAGGGCCGAACTGCCGCCTTCATCGCCGGCGACGCCGAGCGCATGAATCGCCTCGATGCGGATTGCGTCCGGCTGCTGGCTTTCGGCGATCTCGGTCAACGCTTTGACGTTCCCGGCAACACCGAGCGCCTGAATGATTGCGCGCTGGTTGGCAGCATCATGCGTGCTGTCGAACAGCTGCTTGAGTTCGGTCGACGCATCCATCGCGCCCAATGCTTCGATCGCCTGGCGCCGGACCGACTCGTCGGTTTCGGTGCGCGCCGAAGCCAGGATCAGGTCCTTGCGGTCGGCGACCAGCCAGGCCTGGATGATCGCGCGTTTTTCGCGCGGGTCCTTGCTGCCGGCGTAGAGGTCGCGCAGGCGTGCGATGGCGTGTTCGTCGCCGCTGACGCCTAGCATGCGCACGGCTTCCTCGCGCAGTTCCGGATCGGTGCTGGTCTTGGCCACGTCGACAACCATATCGAGCGCCGCGGGTTCGTCGATCTGGCTCAGGACGAACAACGCGCGTTTCTTTACTTTGTCGGAATGTTGACTTTGCAGCACTTTCTTCAGCAGCGGCACGGCGCGTTCGGGCGGCGCGTTCATCAGGCCCTCGACCGCAATCTCGGCGAGTTCTTCATCGTCGCCGGCCACGCTCGCGCCCTTTACCGCGGCGCTCGCAGGCTGCGCCTGGCGCAACAGCGCGTCGGCATCCTTGCTCCAGCGGCTCTTCGGAAAATCACGGTGCAGTCGTTCGATCGTGGTCTTGGCTTCGGTCGTGCGCTTGGCCTGCAGCAGCGTGTACGCTTCCCAGTAGATCGCAGCGTCGGCGCTCTGCGGTTCCTTCGCGCGCAACTGCTGCTCGAGATCCGAGAAGCGCTTGAGCGCTCCCGTCCAGTCGCCTTTCTGCAGCGCTTCGTGGCCCTGCCAGTACAACTGGTTGAGCTGCTTGTCGGTCGGTGCCATCGCATCGTCACTGGCTGCGTGCGCGAGCAGCGACGCGCCGCCAGCGGCGATCGTCAGCACTGCGGCGAGCAACGCGCGCAGTGTGAGTCGGTGGGTTACGTACATTGATTCACTCCTTCAAGTCGGGTCAGGTGCTGTGCTTGCCGGCGGCATCGATGCGCGCCTGCGTGGCACGCACCTGGAACAGCAGATCGGTCTTTTTCAGGTAGTCGCGCAAACCGTCGATGGATTGGACGGGCGTATCGGGCGATTGGTTAGCCAGCTCGAGCAGGACCGGTTCGAGCTGACGCAGAAAATCGGCGAGCCGCGTGTTGCCGGAGCGCGTAGCGGCCTGTGCGTACAGGCGATTGGAGTCGACCAGCGAAGCGGCCAGGTCACGGTTGCCGACCAGGCCGGCGTCGTCGCTGTTCACGGCGGTCAGCAGAAGTCCCTCGGTGGCACGCAGGTGTTCGGCCACATAGGCGTCCAGAACGCGCGTCGCCATCGCGTTCGCGCGCGTCTGTGCAATCTCGTCGGGCTGCGGCGCGGTCGAACGGCCGGCATAGAAACCGACGCCGATCGCGAGCAGCAACATGCACGCGGCCGCGAATGCAGCGCGTGGCACGAGCAACGAGTGCAGCAGGTCGAACAGGCGTGCACGCAACCCTGTTGGCCGTGCCGAAGGGTGCAGCGCGGCGATCTGCGCATCGAGCCGTTGCCACACGCGATCGGAGAATAGCGCGTCCGGCTCTGGCGTCGGCTCGGCGTCGACGGCGTGCAGCATCTGTTGCAGGCGCGTATAGCGCGCGCGCAGATCGGGCGAGGCCAACAGTGCATCGTCGATTTCGCCGATCCGCCCGGCATCCAGGCCGTCGCGATAGAAGTACAGAATCAGATCGTTGTCGCTGATCGTGTTCATAGGGTTCACCGCAGTGGTTCCAGGGCGCCGCGCAACTTGCGCACGGCGCGGAAAATCGCTTGCTTGCTCGCGCTGATGTTCAGCGAGAGGGTCTCGGCAATCGTCTCGAGCGACTGGCCTTCGTGATGGCGCATGACGAACGCGGTGCGCTCGAGCGTCGACATGCGCGCCAGTTGATCTTGGATCTGTCGGCCGATCTCGCCGCCGAGCGCGTGGCGGTCCGGCGTTGGCGCCTCGTCGGGGCGGCTGGCGAGAAAATCCTCGCCGTCGTCATCGCTGCTCGCGTCGCTGAACGTGACGCCGTGCTTGCCGTTGCGGCGCAGCTGCTCGAGCGCCGCATTGACCGCGATGCGGTGCAGCCAGGTCTTGAAGCTCGAGCGACCATCGAAGTCGCCGAGGTGCCGGTAGGCATTGAAGAAGGCTTCCTGCACCGCGTCCTCCGCCATCGTCGAATCGCGGGTAATCCGCATGCATAGCGCAAACAACGCGCGCGAGTAGGCCTCGACGAGATGTCGAAACGCATTGCGGTCTCCGCGCCGGGCCTCTGCGACCCAGCGCACCTCATCGGTGGCCATGACGTCTTGGATGCGCGCTGAGCAGATTCGGTTAGCCTGAAACCGGCGGCGAAAGTTTTGCCCCTGCTGCCGGCGGACTAGGCTACCGCAACCACGCGCCGGATATGGAGTTGTGGCGCGGCTGGAAAGTCCTCCGTGCAGGGATAGGCTACGATGTTGCGACAGGGACGCGGATGTCGCATTCGCGTTGGTCCGGACAATCCGTGACTGACTCGCTACACGGCGAATCCGCGCGCAATCGTCAGCGTGCCGCGGATTTTCCAGGTGTGGGTCAGGGCGCGCAGCTGAAGCGGCCGGCTCTGCGGGGCATACTTGCCGTGATTACGAGTCGCGCGCGAACCGCACCTGCAATTCCTTGCGCCGGTAATCGATGATCAAGGTGTCGAACAGGCCGAGCACATCCATCCCGACGAGTAGAACGGGCGTCCTCGTCATGTGCCACTCCTTGAATATCTCGAGGTCGCCGGTCGTCACGCTGACGCCCTGAAGGCCAAGTCCACCGAGGACGATCGGGGGTATATCGATGCGGCTGCCGGGCTGGACGTCGAGGGTGATGCCGATGATTCCATCGGCCAGCGTGACTTCCTTGTGACGGCGCCGCATCAGTGCATCGCGCAGCGCAATGTTCCCGATTGTGCCCTCGCCGCCGGTGTCGATGATGGCCTTGGCCAGGACTCCGCCGATCTGCGCATCCACGACCGGAAGTCCGTTGACGAGATTGAACGGAACGACGATGAAGCGGTAACCGGCGCGCTCCATGCGCGAGCGGGCGATCGTGATCCTGTCGTTGCGAAATTCGATCGTTATTCTCTTGTCGACAAGGCCCTCGGTCCCGAGTATGCCGTCGGCGCCGCCGAGCGCATTGGCGACAATCGCCAGGCGCTGCGACCTCAAGTCCAGGTCGCCGACGGCCATGTGTTCGACGGTGATCGTCGGCACGGTTGCCGAACCGGTCACTCCATGCAGCACCATTTGTTCGGTATCGGACTGGGCCAGGCCCAGCGCTTGTGCGGCGTCGGCTGTCACGGCGGAATGCGTTGCGCCAGTATCGAGCACGAGCCGGAAAGGTCCCTTGCCGTTGATCAGCACTGGCGCCCAGATACGTCCGATGCGATCGCGTTTGGTCGGGGCGACGAATTGCGGTTCCGGTTCTGCGGTGACTTCAGGTTGAGGCGCCGTCTCGGGTTCCTGGCGCGGTGCCGGAGTCGTCTCGGCAGTCTCCGCACAGATGCAGAGGCATGGAAGAAGCAACGCGATGATAGCCGCCCGGGCCGCTGATCGACTGAGTGAACTCACGCCAGCGATTGTATGCCGCCCGCACGCCGACTAGCGAGAAGTGCTCGCGCCTCCAGTTCGATGCCTCATCGAGAGCCTCGTGCGATCGAATCGGCGCCTCGCCGCAATTTCTGCAACACGCGCAACCGAGAGTGTTCGCCTATTGCTGGCGCGGATGCACCCATCCAGGCAGCAGACTGTATGGATCGACCTTGACGTTTTCATCGAACTGCACGGCGTTCTGGACGAGAAGCCGTTGCAGGCGGCCTTCCTTGAATGCGTCGAAGGTCTCGCCGGCGCCGCCGATGAACTCGCCGCCGACGAATAATTGCGGAATCGTCTTGCTGCCGCTGCGCTCGCGCAGCACGGCGCGAATTTGTCCGCCGCGATCGTCGCGCTGATAGGCAGTCGAATCCAGATCAATCGAGCGGTACGGAATCCGGCACTGCGCGAACAGTTTGCGCACGGCCCAGCAGAACTCGCACCATTCGAGCGCGAACAACACGACCGGCTGCTCGGCGTCGGCCAGAACGCGCGCGACGAAATCGGCGACGTCGGCCGACGCGACTGGCTCGGACACTGTCGCCGGCGTCACCGCGCACACGACGGCCGGCGCAGGCGCTGGCGGAGCCTCGGCGTCGAAACGCGCGCCCGGCGTCGAGCGCGAGATCTCGATTTCCTCGGCGGTCATGTCGACGGCGACGCCGTCGAACAGCGGCGTCGACAGATAGCGCTCGCCGGTATCGGGCAGCATGCAGACGATGTTCGCGCCGGCCGGCGCCTTCGCGGCGATGTGCAACGCACCGGCCAGCGTCGCGCCGCCGGAAATTCCGGTGAAGATGCCTTCGGCGGTCGCCAATTCGCGCGCGTAGCGCAAGGCATCGGCGCCGTTGACGGGCACGATCTCGTCGACCAACTTCGACTCGATCGCATCGCCGGTCAGCTTCGGAATGAAATCGGGGGTCCAGCCCTGCATCAGGTGCGGGCGCGCGCTCGGATGACTTTCCAGCGGCGTGCCGTCCGCGGCGCGCGGCTGGACGATGCCGCTGCCCAGTGTCGGCGAATTGTCCGGTTCGCAAACGACGATCGCTGTTTCCGGCCGTTGCGCCTTCAGCACACGCGCCACGCCCTTGAGCGTGCCGCCAGTGCCACAGCCGGTAACCCAGTAATCGAGCCGGTCATTTTCGAACGCGCGCAGGATCTCCGGGGCCGTCGTGCGCGAATGGATGTCGGCATTCGCTTCGTTCTCGAACTGGCGGCACTGGAACCAGCCGTGCTTCTGCGCGAGTTCCGCCACCTTGGTCATCATGCCCGTGCCGCGCAATGCGGCCGGCGTGAGCACGACTTTGGCGCCGAGGAAGCGCATCATCCGGCGCCGCTCGATGCTGAAGTTCTCGGCCATGACCACGACCAATGGATAGCCCTTGACCGCGCACACCATCGCCAGGCCGATGCCGGTGTTGCCGCTGGTGCCCTCGATCACGGTCTGTCCCGGGCGCAAAACGCCACGGCGCTCCGCATCCTCGATGATGCCGAGGGCGAGCCGGTCCTTTACCGAACCCATAGGATTGAAGGCCTCGAGCTTGACGTACAGGTTCACGTGGGCCGGCGCCAGCTTCGAAAGCCGCACCAGCGGCGTGTTGCCGACCGTCTCGAGGATGCTGTTGAACTTCACGGGCACGCTGCGGCTCCAGCTGGAAAATGTGGAAAAAAGAGACTCCTCTTTTGGCCGGTATCCGTCAATTGCCGGGAGTCCTGCAGAATTGACCGCGATTCCAGCCGATCGCGTGCATGCCGGCAGTGCACTACAATTTCCGCATTGCCAAGCCCTATACTTTCGGCCATGAACACGCGCAAACCGACGCTGGATTCCGCCAGGCTCGACAAGGTTGTCGCCCAGGCGCGGCGCGAGGCCGAGCAGCGCGAGCAGGGCTACCGCGAGCGTGCGCTGAAGATGTATCCATGGATCTGCGGGCGTTGCGCGCGCGAATTCACGCGGGCCAATGTGCAGGAATTGACCGTGCATCACCGCAACCACGATCACGACTACAACCCGCCCGATGGCAGCAACTGGGAGCTGCTGTGCGTGTACTGCCATGACAATGAGCACTCGCGCTACATCGATCACGCCGCCGGCAGCGCCGCTGGCGCGGGCGATGTGGCGGCGCCGGCGACCAGCAATCCATTTGCGGGTCTGAAGACCCTGTTGAAGAAATGAACCCTGCCGGCGAGACGGTGGCGCGCACCGGATTCATCCAGTCGCCGCCATCGTGGTGATGTCGCAGGGATGCTGACGCCGGGATTCCGCGCACTGAGGGTTGCGATGCCGATGTTCCGTCCGTTGGTCCTGGTGCTTCTCCTCGTGACGCTTGGGTATGCGCGCACGCCGCCGCCGCCGAAGCCGGCACCGCCGCCGGCGCCGGCTGAGCAGGTGGGCTCGGTGCATTTCCAGGTCTCCTGCGACATTTCGGTGCAAGCTAATTTCGATCGCGCCGTCACGCTGCTGCATCACATGACCTATCCGCAGGCGCGGGCGGCGTTCCAGGCGATCGCCGAGCAGGATCCGGACTGTGCGATGGCGCAGTGGGGCATCGCCATGACGCTGTTCCAGCCGTTGTGGCCGACACGGCCGAGTGCGGCGGACCTCCAGCAGGGCTGGGCTGCGATGGAGAAAGCCCGCGCGCTCGCGCCGTCGACTGCGCGCGAACGCGACTTCATCGCCGCTGCCGCTGCGTTCTTTCAGGACCCTGATTCGACCGACTACTGGGCGCGCATTGCGCGCTGGGAAACCGCGATGGCCGCTTTGCACACGGCGTTTCCGAATGACATCGAGGCGTCGGCTTTCTACGCGCTCGCGCTGCTCGCGTCGGCTCGTCCCGGTCCGAGCGCGCAGGAACATTCGCGCCGCGCGGTCGAACTGCTCGAGCCGGTCTTGCGCGACAACCCGAGTCATCCGGGAGCGATGCATTACATGATCCACGCCAACGACCTGCCGGGGCGTGAGCACAACGACCTGGACATCGTACAGGGATACGAAAAGGTCGCTCCGGACAATCCACACGCGTTGCACATGCCGACGCATATCTATACGCGTCTTGGCGACTGGGATGGCGTAATCCGCGGCAACCTGCGCGCCGAAGCGGCGGCGTTGAAGTATCCCGCCGGCGATCGCGGCCAGTACGTCACGGACGAGTTCCCGCACGCGATCGAATACCTCGTCTACGCGTACCTGCAGCAGGCGGAGGACCAGAAAGCCGCAGCGCAGATCAAGCGCCTGTACGCGACGGCGCACCTCGAACCGACCGTCAAGACAGCGTTCCACCTGGCCTCGACGCGCGCGCGTTACGCGCTCGAGCGTCACGCATGGTCGGAGGCGGCGGCACTGGAGCCACGCAGTCCGGCAACTGTCGACTGGGACAATTATCCGTGGCCGGAAGCCATTACGTGGTTTGCGCGAGGTTACGGCGCAGTGCGCCGCGGCAAGGACGCGGAAGCACGCAACGCGCTCGGCCCGCTGCAGGAGCTCGAAGGCCGCGCAGCCAGCAGCGGCGAGGAGATCTTCGCGCGCCAGATCCAGATCCTGCGCCTGGATCTTGCAGCGTGGGCCGCACATGCGATGCACGATGACGAAAGCGCGATCACGACGTTGCAGCAGGCGGTCGACCTCGAGGCCAGCACGCCGAAACCGCCGGTTACGCCAGCGCCGACGATACCCGCCGCGGAACTGCTCGCGGATCTGCTCACCGAACTGAAGCGTCCGCGTGAGGCGTTGGCCGCGTATCAGGTATCGCTGCAGCGCTTCCCGAAGCGATTCAACAGTACGCTCGGCGCTGCGCGCTCGTTCGCAGCCGCGGACGACGCAGCGGGGGCGGAGAAAATGTATTGCCAGTTGCTTGCGCTGGCGCCGCACGGCAACCGCGCGGAGCTCGGCGAGGCGCGCCGGTTCGTCGAGGGCAGGAAGCATCGATGCGCGTCCGGGCGGCCGTGACACAGGAACGAGCGCCGGTCCGCGACCGGCTGTTCGAAGCGGCTGTCGGACCGATAAAATAGCGTAGGCGCCACGATCCGGACTTACCGAAGTCCACCGGGTTGCGGGTGCAAGGCCTTACGCAACCGCCGTTGCGCGCGGCAGATTCCTGCTGCCTTTGCTGCCCGGACGCGCTACCCTTCGAATATTGAAATACCAGGTTGAGATTCCGACCATGAAAAAGCGCAGTTCGTTCGGTCAGCACACGCTCGACCGCCGCTATTTCGTAACCGACGAGATGTTCGCCGCCGAGCACGAGAAGATATTCTTCCGCTCCTGGCTGCTCGCCGGACACGTATCCCAG
>DASSGP010000049.1:0-2112 GCA_035693405.1 Rudaea sp.
CGCGAGCGGCGACGATTGCCACCTGTTGGTGAGCAACGATGCGACGCATGTCCTGTACGAGTCTTACAACGCCAACAACGTCGATGCATCCGGGTTGCATACGCGATGCGCGCTGAGGTGGGACCTGACCCGCGTCTATCCCCGCTACGGCCGCGGGGAACATTGCACGAGCGCCGATGGCGCGGGTTTTCCCATTGCTCCGCTGTTGTTCAACGCTGATGAAGTGTGGGCGGCCGCGCAGGTGCAGGGCGATCTAGGCCACGCGATCCGCTTCATCCTCGGCAATAGCCGCATGATGGCGCACAAGTACGTTCATCCGGCCTCGCACGGCACGACAGCGACTTATGATCCCGATCTCGTCAACGGCGTGCCGTATGGATCGCGCCTGCGCCTGAAGTCGACGTTCAACGTCAACGGATTCAGCGCGAAGGAATCGGTGCGCGTGCTCCTGCGCACGCTGCAGAAGTACGGAATGTTCCTGTCCGATGGCGGCAACATTCCGCTGACCGGCGAATCGGATCACTACAACACGCACAAGTGGGACGATCCGGACATCAACATCGACACGCATTCGCTGTTCGGCATCGAGCCGACCGACTTCGAAGTCATCGAAGCCGGCGATCCGATGACCGTGACCTACGATTGCGTGCGCACGCCGGAAGACTTCATCTTCATCGACGCGTTTGAGTACTGAGCGTGGGGCTCAGTTATCCATGAAGTAGCCGCCGTTCACCGGAATATTCGCGCCGGTGATGAAGCCGGAGTCGTCGGCGGCGAGGAAGTCGACGACGCGGGCAATTTCCGATGGCTCGCCGAGCCGGCCGACCGGGATGCCGGCGATGATCTGGTTGCGGACCGGTTCCGGAATCGCCTGCACCATTGCCGTGCGGCAGTAGCCCGGCGACACGCTGTTGACGGTGACGCCCTTGCGCGCGACTTCGCGCGCCAGCGCCATCGTGAAGCCGTGCATGCCGGCTTTTGCTGCGGAGTAGTTGGTCTGGCCGAACTGGCCGGTCTGGCCATTGACCGAGGAGATATTGACGATGCGGCCAAAACCGCGCTCGCTCATGCCTTCGACGACGTGGCGGCACATGTTGAACACGCCATCGAGATTGATGCGCAACACGTCGACCCATTGCTGCGGGCTCATCTTGCGCAGCGTCGTGTCGCGCGTGATGCCGGCGGCGTTGACGAGGATGGCGACGGGACCGTACTTCGCCTCGACGGCCTGGACGGCGGCGGCGCAGGCCTCGTAGTCGCCGACGTTGATGGGTTCGAAGAAGATGCGGTCGGCAAATTCGGCCGTCTCGCGGCGGAACTCTTCCACGCGATCTTCGCGGCTGGCCAGATCGCAGGCAACGACCGTGCGGCCGGAGCGGGCCAGATGCTTGCAGATTTCAGTCCCGAGACCGCCGATGCCCCCGGTAACGAGCGCGATGCGCTTGTTCATTTGTCAGACCTCTCCTCGCAAATTCGTGCAGCGCCGAGCATGACGCAGTGCAGCATTCGCGCGATCTTAGAGGGGGGCCAGCATGGTGTCAACGCGCGGGCGCGTCAGGACTTGTTCGGGCCTGGACCCTTGTTGGGCGGCGGGGCGCCCTTGGCGGCGGACCCGGCAGCGGCGTTCAGGAAGCCTTCCTGGACCGACTTCCACAGGTCCATGTTGCGCTCGGTCATGTCGTTCAGCATCGACCAGGGCGTTTGCCCGAGAATGTTGTTGAGCTGGCTACGAAATTTCTGCTGCTGATCGAGGAAGATCTGCAGGCTCTTCTCCAGATAGCTGCCCATGAAGCCCTGCATCGAGTCCCCGTAGAAACGGATGACCTGCGAGAGCAACTGGGTCGTAAACATCGGCGAACCAGTTTCCTCATGCTCCGAGATGATCTGGAGGAGCACCGACCGGGTCAGGTCGTCGCCGGTCTTGGCGTCACGGACTTCGAAGTCTTCGCCGTCGAGGACAAGCTGACGCACCTCTTCGAGCGTGATATAGCTCGAAATCTCAGTGTCATAGAGGCGGCGGTTCGGGTATTTCTTTATGATTCGGGCTTGTGCCATGCGACAAAGTTAGCAGATTGTGCGGCGTCGCACCAGCGGATTTGCTGCGCAGCAATG
>DASSGP010000050.1:0-3913 GCA_035693405.1 Rudaea sp.
TTGGCCAGCGGCACGTTGCCGGTGTTCGTGACCACGTAGGTGAAGGTCACCGTGCTGCCGACGACTACGTGCGGGCCGGTCGCGCTGTCGGCATCCTGGCCGTTGACGAACTTGACGATGTTGATCGCCGGCGCATCGCCGAAGTAGTTGGCCGGGTTATTGCCGGAGGCCGTCGCGTTCGGTGGGCTGGAGTCCTGGCCCGTGGCCGTCCCGACGTTGGTCTGCTGGCCGGCCAGTGCGGTCGCCGTCGTCGTGTAGATCCAGGTCTCGGTCAGGTCGAGCAGGCCATTGCCGTTGGTGTCGCCGGTGAAGGTGGTGATCGGCCCCAGCTTGTCGTCGCTGACGACCACGCTGGCCAGCGGCACGTTGCCGGTGTTGGTGACCGCATAGGTAAACGTCACCGTGCTGCCGGCGGCGACGTGCGGGCCAGGGGCGCTGTCGGCGTCCTGGCCGTTGACGAACTTGACGATCTTGATTGCCGGAGTTGCAACCTGTGCAGTCGCCGACTGCACGCACAGCACGTTGGCCACGACCGCGAGCACGAGAAACCGAATGCGTTTCATATCCCCACCTCCGAAGGCCAGATCGAGGCGCTGCGCAGGGTCCGGCATTTGCGTCGTCCGTCACGAACGTTGAGGGCGACTGGAAGCTGCTCTGGAGCGACTCTAGCAGCAAATTGGCCGTAGTGCAGTTGTGCACGGAGGTTAGGCTGTGCACTTGAATATACCTCGGGCTGAGCATCAGGCGGCGAGGGCCGGATGCCGGTCGCGCGTCACGGGCCGCCAACCAAAAATTCCGCGACTGCTCGAACGGCAGGCCTGAGCAGCAGCCCCTGTTGCGCATGTCAACCTGCGCTGCAATTTCACACGGCAACGTCCCAGCGAGTCCGGAGCACGGGCTGATCAGTGCACCGGCGTCTTGACTGGGTTGCTTCGCAGCAAAACGCTCGTGCCCTTCAAGCCGTCGGCGTCGGCGTGCAGCGTGCTCGCGCCGGGGCGGCCGCGCAGGCTGCGCACGATCACCAGGCACAGTCCGTTGAACGCACTGCGTTCATGCGACGCGAACGATTCGAGATTGGTCGGGTCGCCGTCGTCGGTCGCGACGATCTCGGCCGGTCCATCGATGCTGAAGTGGACGCG
This sequence comes from Rudaea sp., assembly GCA_035693405.1. GTDB lineage: Bacteria > Pseudomonadota > Gammaproteobacteria > Xanthomonadales > Rhodanobacteraceae > Rudaea. The sequence goes on from DASSGP010000050.1 coordinate 1,140, forward strand.
GTTGTGCGCGGTCGGCGCGGGGCGGCCTTGCGCGTCGAGCACGTGAACGGTGATGAACGACAGATCGCTGCCGTCGGCGCTGATCTCGCGGCGGTCGGCGATCGCTTCGAGCTGCGACGGCGCGCCCGCGGTTTGCACGGTCGTGCTCGCCCAAGGATTGCCAACTTTGTACGTCTCGACGCGTAGTTCGCCGGGCGCATAGACGACATCATCCCAGCGCAAGCGATACTCGTACGGTCCCTTTTTCTTTCGTCCTTGCGAGACGCCGTTGACGAACAGCTCGGCCTCGTCGCCGGACGTGAACACGTGCACGGGCGTGACCTGGCCTTCGCGTCCGGGCCAGGTCCAGTGCGGAAGAATGTGCGCCATCGGCAAATCCGGACGCCAGCGTGACTGGTACAGCCAGTAGCGGTCTTTCGGAAAGCCGGCCAGGTCGATGATGCCGGAGTACGAACTGCGCGAGCTGTAGTACGGCGTCGGTTCGCCGAGATAGTCGAAACCGCTCCAGACGAACTCGCCGGCGACGAACGGATGCTGGTCGAGCGCGGCGAACACCTTGTCGGCCGACGAGCCGAAGTCGACCGCGTACAGTTCGTAGGCGCTGACCTGGTGGATCGTCGAATCGCCGCCGCTGCCGTCGCGAACCGGCGCGCTGATTTTCTTCGTCACCGGAAACAGATACGCGCCGCGGCTGCTGAACGCCGATGCGGTCTCGGTGCTGAGGATGGCCTTGTCCGGAAATCTTGCATGGAACGCATCGTACGACGGCGGCGTGCGGATGCGCTCGGTGCCTTCGAACTCGGCTTCCTGGCGGATGCCTTCGCCCTGGTAGTTAAGTCCGATCACATCGATCGCCGCCGGCAGCGCCATGTCGGCTTTGGCCCAGTTCATCGCCGTAATCGTCGGCCGAGTCGCATCTTCCTCACGCACGATCGAGATGAGCTGCCGGGCCAGCGCGGCGCCCTGGTCGCCGGTGTATTGCTCGCCGACTTCGTTGCCGATGCTCCACAGCACGACCGACGGATGGTTGCGGTCGCGGCGCAGCATCGCGCGCAGGTCGGGTTCGTGCCAGTCCGGGAAGACCAGGTGGAAATCCAGCGGCGTCTTGCCGCGTTCCCACGAATCGAAGATTTCGTCGATGACGATCAAGCCCATGCGGTCGGTGAGTTCGAGCAGCTCCGGCGCGGGCGGATTGTGGGCGAAGCGCACGGCGTTAGCGCCCATCGCCTGGAGGATTTCCAGCTGGCGCTGCGCCGCGCGCGTGTTGAACGCGGCGCCGAGCGCGCCAAGGTCGGCATGATTGCCGACGCCGTGGATCGCGACGTGTTCGCCGTTGACGATGAGGCCCTTGTTCGCATCGAAGTTCACACTGCGGATGCCGAACGGTGTTTCGCAGCGGTCGACGACGCGGCCTTCGCGCGAAAGCGTCGTGACCGCAACGTAACGGTTCGGGTGCTGCGTCGGCGGCGGGCCCCACAGTCGTGGATGTGCGATGTTCGCGCTGCCGCTGATCGCTACCTGCGATTTCGCCGCGATGCGCGCGCGCGCGGGCGCAATGCGCGTGACCGGCGGACCGATCGGCTTGTCGTCGGCATCGAGCGCGAGGATTTCAGTCTCGGCATTGATCTCGGCGTCGTTCGCGCCGTCGTTGTCGATCGCGACGTCGAGGCGGATCGTGGCGGCGTCGTCGGCGATGCTCGTCGTCACGCGCGTGCCCCAATGCGCGACGTGCACGGGATTCGTCTTCGTCAGCCAGACGTTGCGGTACAGGCCGCCACCCGGATACCAGCGCGACGACTCCGGCGGATTGTCGAGCCGGATCGCGAGCTGGTTCACGCCGCCGGGCGAAATGTATGGCGTGAGATCGAGTCGCCACGAGTTGTAGCCATACGGCCAGCCGCCGACGAGATGGCCGTTCAACCAGACTGCGGAATACGCCATCGCGCCGTCGACGTCGAGGAAGATCACGCGTCCCTTGTCGGCTGCCGGAATATCGAGTTTCTTGCGATACCAGCCGATTCCCCAACTCGGCAGGCGCCCCATGCCGCCGTACGGACCATCGACGAGGAACGGTCCGGTGATCGCCCAGTCGTGTGGCACATCGACGCGCTGCCAGGTGCTGTCGTCGAAGTTCGCTTGCACGAACGACACATCGTCGCCGGGATCGCCTGCGGGACGTTCGTGCCGAAGCGCTGCGTCGGCGATGAGCGTGTTGCTGGTTGGCAGGATCCACGGCTTCAGTGCCGCCTTCGACTCGGCCGCGAGCTGCGCCGTCTCTTCGGGCTTGGCGTCGGCAATCTTGCCGTCGGCAGTGCGCACCACCTTCGGACGCACGTCGTAGTCGAACGCGCCCGCTGCAAGATCCTCGGGATCACCCTTGTGGAAACGCCAGTCGGCGTTGATGGAGATGCGTTCGCGGCCTTCCTCGGCTGGCGTCAGCGTTTTTGACTGCGGTGCGCAAGCTGGCGTCGCCAACATAAGGAGCGTCAGGACAGACCAATGCCGTCCATGATACGTGCCGTCATTCCGGCGAAAGCCGGATTCCAGCTCCTTGCCTTTTGTCGGACGTCTCCGCGGCCAATGTTCAAGTGCTGGATTCCGGCTTTCGCCGAAATGACGAGCAAAGAAAACGAAACCGCCAATTCCGTGCAATCGATTCATCGGCGCAGGCTCTCCGGCGGCCCGAGACAACTTGCGCGCAACGCACCGCGCCACACTTCGACGCGCTGAAACACGACGCCGGGATCGACGCGCCACAGCTTCAACGTCTGCGC
>DASSGP010000051.1:0-2656 GCA_035693405.1 Rudaea sp.
CGCGATCAGCGGACGCAGGCCGAGGCGCACGCCGACCCAGATCAGCAGCAGGATCGCGGCGAATTGCAGCGTGTCGGTCACGAAGATGCTGATCAGCATGCGATGCCAGGCCTGGTCGCGCTTGTTCGTCGTTTCCGCGACTGTGATCGTCACGACGCCGGCCGGTGTCGCGTGCCGGTAGGTGACGCCGCGAATGGCGCTGCCCTGGAATTGCGCATCGAGGAACGTCGGATTCTCGTGGTCGGGGGCCGCGGTCGGCAGGCCTTCGTCGCCGGCGATGAATTCGTCGCGCGGCCCGAGCACCAGGTAGTAGACCGTGTCGTACTTGTCCGCGCGCAGCATTTCGATCGCCTGCGGCGGCAGGTCGAACTCGACCGTCCCGCCCGATTTCGCGCGCAGCTGCGCCGCGGCGGCGATGGTCTCGTTGATCAACGCCTGATCGAAGGCCGCGCGCAACGGCACGATGCCGGCGGCATAGTCCAGGGCGACGCCGATTGCCAGCAGCAGCGCGAGCGGTCCGATCAGGATCAGCAGCAGGCGGCGGCGAATCGTCATGCCGTGGGCATGCTGCGCCGAAGCGCGATTCATGCCACCGACTCGTCCAGCCCGCGCACGAAACCGTCGGATCCGGCGTCGGAGCCGCGGCTCATGCCACCGACTCGTCCAGCCGGTAGCCAAGGCCGCGCACGGTGCGGATCCCCACTTCATCGCCGAGCTTGCCGCGCAGCCGGGAAATGTATACTTCGACGGCATTGGTCGTGATGCCTTCGTCCCAGCTGGAGATCGCCTGTTGCAAGCGATCCTTGCTGACGACCTGGCCGGCATGCAGCGCGAGGCACTCGAGGATCGCCCACTCGCGCCGCGTCAGGTCGACCGCCCGCGACTGCACGCGGGTTTCGCGCCGCGGGATATCCAGGTGCAACGGCCCGATCGTGATGCCGGAATCGCTGTTCGATTTCGACCGCCGGATCAACGCGCGGCAGCGCGCGGCGAGCTCGGGCAGGGCGAACGGTTTCACCAGGTAATCGTCGGCGCCCAGATCGAGCGCGCCGACCCGATCGGCGAGCGCGTCGCGCGCCGTGACGATCAGCACCGGCGTGCTCTTGCCGCTGCGGCGCAGGCGCCGCACCAGTTCGAAGCCGTCGACACCGGGCAGGCCGAGGTCCACCAGCAACAGGTCGAAGTTCTCCTGCTGCAGCGCCGCTTCGGCCAACTCCCCGCTCGGCACATGGTCGACGGCAAAGCCGACCTGCGACAGGCCGCGGCGCATGCCGTCGGCGACCAGGGCATCGTCCTCAATGATCAGAATGCGCATATGCCATCATATTGCACCGCTTGCCTTGAGTTGGCGATAGATGCCGCAATCTGGGCTGGCTGGAGCTCGATCAAGCATCGTTGCCGGTGCTTCGGCGCCATGCGCATGGACGCACGGCATGCGGTGTTGCCGGCCAGGAACAAGGTCAAAAGGATTCCCGATGAGTGCAAGTTCGACGGTGGCGCGCGATGAAGCCGGTACCGCTATGGCGGTGCTTGCGGCGGTCAGTGCCAGCCACTTTCTCAACGACATGATCCAGTCGCTGCTGCCGGCGGTCTATCCGCTGCTGAAAAGCAGCTACGCGCTCGACTTCGGCCAGATCGGACTGATCACGCTGGTGTTCCAGGTCACGGCCTCGCTGCTGCAGCCGGTCGTCGGCACGTTCACCGATCGCCGGCCGACCTGGTTTTCGCTGCCGCTCGGCATGGGCTTCACGCTGTGCGGATTGCTGCTGCTGTCGCAGGCGACCTACCCGCTGCTGCTGCTCGCCGCCGCGCTGATCGGCACCGGTTCGTCGGTTTTCCATCCGGAATCCTCGCGCATTGCGCGCATGGCTTCGGGCGGCCGGCACGGCTTTGCCCAGTCCTTCTTCCAGGTCGGCGGCAACCTCGGCTCGGCCTGCGGTCCGCTGCTCGCCGCATTCGTCGTGCTGCCGCGCGGCCAGGGCAGCATTGCCTGGTTCGCGATCGTCGCGCTGGTCGCGATCGTGATCCTGCTGCAGGTCGGCCGCTGGTACCAGCGCCATGTGCTGATAAAGCCCAAGGTCGCCGTCGCCGCGCCGGCGTCGAGTTTGCCGCGACGCCAGGTCGTCATGGCGATCGGCGTCCTGCTCGCGCTGATCTTCTCGAAGTATTTCTACCTGGCCAGCCTGAGCACCTATTACACGTTCTATCTGATGGAACGGTTCGCCCTCACCGCGCAGGATGCGCAAATCCACTTGTTCCTTTTTCTCGGCGCGGTGGCGCTCGGAACGCTGATCGGCGGGCCGGTCGGCGACCGTTTCGGCCGCAAGTACGTAATCTGGGTGTCGATCCTCGGCGTGCTGCCGTTCACGCTGCTGCTGCCGCACGCCGACCTGTTCTGGACGTCCGTGCTCAGCGTCGTGATCGGCCTGATCCTGTCGTCGGCGTTCTCGGCGATCCTGGTCTACGCGACCGAACTGCTGCCGGGCAACGTCGGCATGATCGCAGGGTTGTTCTTCGGCTTCGCCTTCGGCATGGGCGGCCTCGGCGCCGCGCTGCTCGGCGAACTGGCCGACGCGCGCGGCATCGAATACGTCTACCGGGTTTGCGCCTACTTGCCGGCGATCGGCCTGCTGACCGTGTTCCTGCCGAATCTGCG
>DASSGP010000052.1:0-6019 GCA_035693405.1 Rudaea sp.
GCTGAACCCAATCAGCATCTCCAGCCTGTTCAACGACTACAGCACGAAGGGCATCCCGCCCGGCGCGTGGTGGGGCAACGCCTCGGCACTCGCGGCGTGGGCCGCAAAGGCCTACGGCGTACCGCTCACCTACAACCACAACCTGGCCAGCAACAACGAAATCGAGGAAAAAACCAAGTCCGCCTATCTGCAGTACGAGTGGCAGGGCGAACTGGCCGGCAAGAGGGCCAGCCTGGTTGCTGGTGGGCGCTACGAGAAGACCGACGTCAACTCCACGTCGGACATCAGTATCCCGCAGGCAGTCGTCTGGCAGGACGACAACGACTTCACCATCACCCAATCGTCCGCAGTCCAGCCGTTCAGCGAGAAATCGAGCTACAACTACTTTTTGCCGAACCTGGACTTCAGCCTCGATTTCAATGACGAGATGAAGGGACGCGGCTCAATCAGCAAAACCATCGCCCGGGCCCCAATGGGCAATCTCTATGCGGGGCCAACGCCAAAGGCCCCGACCGGCTCGGTGCTGGTGGCCGAATCGATGCGTGGTTCCGGCGATTCGCAGAACCCGGCGCTGAAGCCGCTGGAATCCAACAACATCGATCTGGCGTTTGAGTGGTATTTCGCCAAATCCAGCTACGCATCGCTGACCTTGTGGGGCAAGCGGGTCGACAACTTCGTCGGCAACACCGTGGTGCAGGAAAGCCTTTACGGACTGCGCGACCCGACGTCTGGCCCGGACGCGCAGAAGGTACTGGACTTCCTGCGAAGCCAGGCCTGCATCACGCAGGTCAGCGCCGCCGGCAACGACCCCGCCCGCTGCTCGGCCAACAACGTCGCCCTGTTCACCGGACTGGCGATGCTGCGCAACGCGGCCGCGACCGGGGGACTGTCGAAGTTCAACGGCAGCGACGCGCAGTGGCAGCAGATGGCGACCGCGTACGACCTGGTCGGCAATCCCGACGACCCGCTGTACTCGTTCAACGTCAACACTCCGATCAACCAGCACAAAGCCAACCTGCACGGATTCGAACTTGGTTGGCAGTACTTTTTCGGCGAGAGCGGATTCGGGCTCCAGGCCAACTACACCAAAGTCCTGGGCGACGTGAGCGTCAACAATTTTGCGCAGCCCGGCGTGAACCAGTTCGCGCTGACCGGCCTTTCCGACACCGCCAATGCGGTGCTGATGTACGAGAAATACGGCTGGTCCGTGCGCCTGGCCTGGAACTGGCGCGACAAGTACCTGATCGCGGCGAACCAAGAGGGGTCCAATACCAACCCGTACTACGTCGAGCCGTACCATCAGCTGGACCTGAGCGTGAACTGGGCGCTCAACGACCGCTGGTCGTTCTCCTTCGAGACGATCAACCTGACCGGCGAGGACGTCCGCTGGAGCTCCCGCACCACGCTGATGATCGACAAGCTGCTCGACCAGAGTCCGCGCTACCTGATTGGGGCACACTACAAGTTCTGAACGTCGCGTGTCGTTTGCCTCGGGGGAAACTCTGCGCCGCGCAGAGTTTCCCCGTCATTCCTCCTCGCCGCGAATGCGGCATTGCCGCTTGCGGACGCGACAGGTTTGTGGAACGTTCGCCGGACCCGGTCGACTGCTGGAAACTCGATGGCCCGATACGCAGTGCTGAACAATGTGATGCATAAGGGTCTGCGCGTCGTCACCCGCTTCGGCAGCGAATTCGGCGACGACGTCGGCATGGTCCCCGCGTTTCCTACCGAGTACGCCGAGCTGCAGCGCGAGTACCCGATCTTCCTGCGCCGGGATCGCGACGGCGATGCGTGGCAGTCGGTCGCCTTGCTGGGCTTCGCGCAGCGCGAGAACCTGTTCGTGCAGGGCGGCCGCTGGAACGCCAGCTACCTGCCGGGTGCGATCGCCAAGGGCCCGTTCCTGATCGGCTTCCAGGAAACCCGGGTCGATGGCGAACTGCGCAACGAACCGGTCATCCACGTCGACATGGAACACCCGCGCATCGGTCGCGGCGAAGGCGAAGCGGTGTTCCTGCCGCAGGGCGGGCACAGCGCCTACCTCGAACACGTCATCACCGTGCTGCGCGGCATCCGCGATGGCGCGGAGGCCGCCGGCGCGATGTTCGCCGCGTTCGATTCGCTGGGCTTGATCCAGCCGATGACCGTCGAACTGAAGTTCGACGACCAGCACGGCGCCAACCTGACCGGCCTGCACGGCATCGACCGCGAGCGGCTGGCAGCGCTCGACGCCGCGTCCGTGCACCGGCTGCACCAGGCCGGCTACCTCGAAGGCGCGTACCTGCTGCTGTCCTCGCTGCACAACATGCGCCGGCTGATCGCGGAGAAGCAGCGCCGCCTGCGCCTGCAGGACGCCGCGACGGATCACGCGGCCTGAGCGTGGACGGCATGTCCCCGGCGACCACCGCGAGCGTGCGCGTGCTGGAAGGCTGCCGGCCCGACGCGCTGCCGCTGGCTGAATTGCTCGCAGCGGCGCAACCGACACTGCTCAAGGGTGTCGCGCGCGACTGGCCGCTGGTGCAGGCCGGCTTGCGCTCCACGCGCGCGGCGATCGACTGCTTGCGCGCCCACTACAACGGCAAGTCGGTCCCGTATTCGTATGGCGGCCCTGAAGTTGCGGGGCGACCGTTCTACAACGCCGGTTTCACCGAACTGAACTGCGAGGCGCGACATGGCGACCTCGGCCAGCTGCTCGAGGAGATCGCGGCGCGCAGCGGCGACGCGCGGCCGCCGACTTACTACGTCGCCTCGGTACCGGTCGATGGCTGCCTGCCGGGCTTTCGCGCCGGCAACGATCTCGATTTCACCAGCCACGGCATCGACGCGCCGCCGGCGATCTGGATCGGCAACCGCACGGTCGCATCGGCGCACTACGACGCGCCGAACAACATCGGCTGCTGCTGCGTCGGCCGCCGCCGCTTCACCCTGTTCCCGCCGGAGCAGATCGGCAACCTCTATCCGGGGCCGCTGGAACCGACGCCGGGCGGACAGGCCGTGAGCGTGGTCGACTTCGCCCATCCCGACTTCGAGCGATTCCCGCGCTTCCGCGACGCACTCGCGCACGCGCTCGACGTCGTGCTGGAACCGGGCGACGCGATCTTCATCCCGAGCATGTGGTGGCACCGCGTCGAGGCGCTGGACGCGTTCGGCGTGCTGGTCAACTACTGGTGGGGAAGCATGCCGGCCTGGATTCCGACGCCGATGCACGCGCTCTATCACGCGCTGTGGACGATCCGCGACCGCCCCGAACGCGAAAAACAGGCATGGCGCGCGGTATTCGACTGGTACGTGTTCGGCCCGGCCGGACAGGCCGGCGCACATCTGCCGGAAGCGGCGCGCGGGCCGCTCGCGCCGATCGACGAAACCCTGTCCAGGCAACTGCGCGCGATGCTGACGGAGAAATTGAAACGATGAGCAACGGTCAAATCCGCAAGGTCGTGATCGCCGGCGGCGGCACCGCCGGCTGGGCGGCGGCCGCGGTGCTGGCGCAGCAGTTCGCCGACCTGCTCGACATCACGCTGGTGGAGTCCGAGCAGATCGGCACGATCGGCGTCGGCGAATCCACCGTGCCACCGCTGCGCACCTTCCACCATCTGCTCGGCATCGACGAGCGCGAGTTCATGCGCGCGACGGCCGCCACCTTCAAGTTGTCCATCTCGTTCGAGAACTGGCTGCGCCCCGGCGATCGCTTCTTCCATCCGTTCGGCACCACCGGACGCAGCACGCTCACCTGCCCGTTCCACCATTTCTGGCTGGACAGCCTGCGCCGCGGCATGACCTCGAGCTTGGGCGACTACTGCGTGGAAACCGCGGCCTCGCGCGTGGACAAGTTCGCACTCGCGCAGCAGCCGCAGGTCAACTACGCCTACCACATCGATGCCGGCCTCTACGCGCGTTATCTGCGCACGTTCGCGGAGCGCCACGGCTTGAAGCGGGTGGAAGGCAAGATCCGCGAAGTGAGGCAGAACGGCGAGTCCGGGTTCATCGAGGCGCTGGTGCTGGAAGACGGGCAAGTCATCGAGGGCGACTTGTTCGTGGATTGCACCGGCTTCCGCGGCCTGTTGATCGAACAGACGCTCAAGACCGGCTTCGAGGACTGGAACCATTGGCTGCCGAGCGACCGCGCCGTGGCCATGCAGGTAGAAGCGGTCGGCCCGGCCGTGCCGTACACCCGCGCCATCGCGCACGCCGCCGGCTGGCGCTGGCAGATTCCCTTGCAACACCGCGTCGGCAGCGGCATGGTTTATTCCGGCGCGCACATGTCCGACGATGAAGCGGTCGCCAACCTGCGGCGCGACGTCGGCGCGAAACCCATCAAGGAGCCGATGCTGCTGCGCTTCCGCACCGGCCGCCGGCTCAAGACCTGGAACAAGAACGTCGTCTCGGCTGGCCTGGCCAGCGGCTTCGTCGAGCCGCTGGAATCCACCACCATCCATCTGGGCATCACCGCCATCGTGCGGCTGATCCAGATGTTCCCGGCCGAAGGAATCTGCCCGAGCTTCGTCGAGCGCTACAACGCGATCGGCCGCGCGGAACTGGAGCAAGTGCGCGACTTCATCGTCCTGCACTACCACGCCAACCGGCGCGACGAGCCGATGTGGAAGGCCTGCCGCGAGATGGAATTGCCGGCGTCGCTCACGCAACGCATCGAACAGTTCCGCGAGCGCGCGCACGCGTGGCAGGGGGAAGACGAACTGTTCCGCGTCGATTCGTGGACGCATGTGATGCTGGGCCAGGGCATCACGCCGCGACAGCACCATCCGCTCGCGCGCGGGCTGCCCGATGCCGACATGCGGCGGCTATTCGACGGCATCCGCCAGCCCATCGACAAGCTGGTGGCGACGATGCCCAGCCACCAGCAGTTCATCGAGCAGTATTGCAAGGCCGACGCGAGTGTCTGGGCGGGCGTGCGAAACTGATGCTGCTCGCCGCGCACCCCGGCATCCGCATCGAGAAGCGCGTCGTCGGCCGCGAGGCCGCGCCGCTGCTGGTGATCGACGCGTTCGTCGCCGATCCTGACCGGCTCGTGCGCAAGGCCGCGCGCAGTGCGTTCGCGCCGCTCGGCGCGATGTTTCCCGGCTTGCGCGCGCTTGCTCCGCTCTCCTATCGCGCTCTGCTCGAGAGCGTGCTCAATCCGCTGCTGCGCGACTGCTTCGGCCTCGCGCCCGGAAGTTTCGACTTCCCGATGTGCCACTACTCGCTCGTGACCCAGCCGCCGACGCAGTTGCGCTTCCTGCAACGCGTGCCGCACATCGATTCGGTCGGCGCCGACGGGCTGGCGACCGTGCATTACCTGTTCCACGGCGACTGGGGCGGTACCGCGTTCTACCGTCATCGCAGCACCGGCTTCGAAAGCGTTGACGCCGCCCGCCACGAAACCTATTTCCGCGAACTGGAACGCGAAAGCCACGGCGACGACGCGCCGGGCGCCGGCTACATCGACGGCGACACCGCGCTGTTCGAGCGCATCGCCAGCGTGGATGCCGCATACAACCGCCTGATCGTATACCGCCGCAACTGCCTGCATTCGGGAAACATCGACAGCACGCGCATGCCGCCCGCCGATCCGCTGGCGGGGCGGCTGTCCATCAACAGTTTCATCGACGTGGCGACCGCGTCGGCGAGAACGGCAACGGCCACGCCTGCGCAGCCGGCGTGAACGCGATCGCGGGCTGCTCGAAAACATTCGGTAACGAGGAGAACGGCAATGCAACGGCGTGAGGTTCTGCAAATGTCTTTGGCGCTCGGTGCGTTGCTCGGGCCGGCTGCGCTCGCTCGCTCCGCCGCGCAGGCCGACGCGGGCGCCCGGTCGGCGCCCGGCGCGTTTCCGCCGGGTTTCCTGTGGGGTGCGGCGACGGCGGCCTACCAGATCGAAGGCGCTTGGAACGAGGACGGCCGCGGCGAATCGGTCTGGGACCGCTTCGCGCATACGCCGGGCAAGGTCAAGCATGGCGACACCGGCGACGTCGCCTGCGACAGCTATCATCGCTATGCGGAGGACATCGCGATCGCCAAACGCCTG
>DASSGP010000053.1:0-3310 GCA_035693405.1 Rudaea sp.
CACGACCGTGAGCATCTGCACGAGCATTGTCGGCTTGGCGATGCCGGTTCCGCGCAGCGCCGATCCCATCGAGATGATCGCGAACTGCAGCGCGAGACCGGGCAGATACCAACTCAGATAATCGATGCCGGCGGCAGTCGTCGCCGCGTCGGCGCCAAGCGTCTGCATGTACGGTCCGATGCTGAAGTATCCGCCGACGACAGTGACGGCCGCGCACAAGGTCGCGATCAGCAGGCTCTGGTTGAAGACCAGGTTCGCATCGTCGTGATCCTTGCGCCCGGCGGCCTGTGCGATCAGCGTGACGGTGCCGACGCCGAGCACCTGCGTCAACGCCATCACGACGAATGTCAGATTGCCCGCTGCGCTGACGCCGGCGATCGCCGCATCGCCGATGTGCGCGACGAAATACAGGTCGACGAGGAAATACAGAGTCTGGAACAGCATGCCGATCGCGATCGGCACCGCCATCTTGACGAGGTGCTGGGTGATCGAACCCTGGGTCAAGTCATGCATTGTGTGCTCCAGCGGCGAATCTCTCCTTACAAATTAACACGCGCGCGCCGCCGCCGTTATTGCTGAATGCCAGACCGTGCGGGTGACAATTGTCAGATGCCGGCGCGTGACGGACGACGGCCCGTTGTGAGAATATCGAGTCATGATCGACGCCTGCGAAATCCGTCTGGCGATGCCGTGCGATGCGGAGCGGATCGCGGTCATGTCGCGCGATTTCATCGAGCACGGCCTCGGCTGGAGTTGGGATGCTGCGCGCGTCACGCGGCGGATCAGGCAGCGCGAGACGAACGTCGTCGTCGCCGAGTCCGGCACTGACCTGGTCGGCTTCGGGCTGATGCAGTATCTGGACGATCAAGCCCATTTGCTGTTGTTCGGCGTCGAGCCGATCTATCGGCGCAGGGGCATTGGTTCGCGGCTGCTCGCATGGCTAGAAACCTGTGCAACAACAGCCGGTATCGAATTGATTTTCCTGGAATCGCGTGTAACGAACGTCGCGGCGCGTGGATTCTACGCCACGCACGGATACCGCGAACTCGCCGTCTTGCCCCGTTATTATTCGGGACGCGAAGACGCCATCCGGATGGGCAAGGACATGGCGCTTGCGGGCGCTGGCAGTGTGCCGCGCGGATGAATCGATATGTGATTGCTTCGGCCGTGCTGTTCGCTTCGACCGTAGGCAGCAGCCACGCGCGCAACGCTGAGCAGGATGAGCGTGAGATCCGGCGCGTGGAAGCCGCGTTGTGCCAGGCGTTCGAAAATGGTGACGCCGAAACCCTGCGCAAGGATCTCGATGCAAGCTTCACGTTGACCAGTTCGACCGGCGTCGTGACAGACTTCGAACAGAATGTTGCCGAAGTTGCGCGACGCGACCCGGCCTACGAAATGTTCCGCAACCACGACCAGAAAGTGCGTCTTTACGGCAACGCCGCGATCGTCACCGGCATCACGTCGATCAAGGGACGATCCGGCGGCAACGTGTTCGAGGGCGACTTCCAGTTCACCGACACTTGGGTTTACGGCGGCGGCCGGTGGAAACTTGCTGCGAGCCACGCGAGCCGGCTGCCGTAGGGTGGGCCTTGGCCCACCGCGCTCTTCATCATTCGTGCGAGAGGTGAGGGGCGCGGACGTCCGAAGACGGTGGGCCGAGGCCCACCCTACAACTGGATCATCGTCTTGAATCCTCCCCAGAACATGCGCTTGCCGTCGAACGGCTGAGCCTTCGGATTCATCATGTGCGCAAGGCGTGGATCGGTCATCACCTTCTTCATCGTGCGATCGCGCTGAGCACGCGACTTGTACACGGCCCAGGAGAACACCACGACCTCGTCCGGCTTGAGCTTGACCGCCTGCGGAAAAGAGGTGAGCTTGCCGGGCTTGACGTCATCGGCGACGCACTCGACATAGGCAGTAGCGCCGTGTTCGCGCCAGACCTTGCCCGCGATTCTTGCCATGCGGCGGTAGGCGGCGAGCTTGTTTTTCGGGACCGGTACGACAAAGCCATCGACGTAGTTCATGCGAGCCTCCATTGGGCCGTTGAGAAACATTACTGCAAGTTGGACAAGAAACGAGGCGAAAATTCCTTTCGCGCAAAAAGTTTTGTCTTGCGGGTCCGTTGTTGCCGGATACCTGGAAATGCAGATATCCCGGCTGCCCGATGACATTCAGGCTTTACGCATAGGGGCCTGTCTCTGCGCGCGCACGCGTGCGATCAAGCTCATCGCGGCGGCGGGGTTGCGTTCCTTGGCCGAGCCGATGAAGTAGATGTACACGTCGCGTGGCGCTTGGCTCGAGGGCTTGTTGACGGCGCCCACGCGCGGCAGGTCGTCCGGCTCGCCGCCACTCGCCCATGCGCGCGCGCGTGAAGCCCACGCGTCAAGGGCTGCGTCGGCGTAGCCTGTCGTGATCGATGTCTCGCTGCGCATCAGCCTGGCATAGATGAAGTCTCCGGTCACGTCGGCGATCGACGGATACTCGGTCGAATCGGTGAACACGGTCGCGACGCGGTGTTTGCGCGCGAGCGCGAGATAGTCGGCGCACATGAAACTGTCGTGGCGCACCTCGAGCACATGCTGCAACGGCGCGCCATCCAGTTCGCGCGGCAGCAGGTCGAGGAAAGCGGACAGGTCTTCGCGGTCGAACCGCCGCGTCGGCATGAATTGCCAGGAGATCGGTCCGAGCCTGTCGCCGAGTTCTGCGAGTCCGCCGAATACGAACGCGTTGATCGACTTGCCGGAGTTCGCGAGAACCTTGGCGGCGGTCGCGTAGCGCGGCGCCTTCAGCGAGAAACGAAAGCCGTCCGGTGTCTGCCTGCGCCAGTTTGCGTAGGTCGCGGGTTTCTGCGCGGCGTAGTACGTGCTGTTGACCTCGATCGCTGTCAACTGACGGCTGGCGAATTCAAGTTCGCGCTGTTGCGTCAAACCAGCCGGATAGAAATTGTTGCGCCATGGCGCGAAGTTCCATCCACCGACGCCAATGCGTATGCGCGCGGCGGTAGTGGAAGCTTGCGACTTTACGTTCTTGCTGGGCACGTCGACGTGCGTGGGTCGTGGCGACAGGCACATCTTGCCACGAGCGTGGTCTGCCGTCGCCGCCGGTGACGCATGCTGCGTATCAGGGCGCGACCTGCTCTATTCCTTCCACGGATCGTACGTACCGAACCACCACAGATGCCCTTCGGGGTCGCGGCAACTGTAACCCTTGCCGCCGTAGTCCTTGGTTTCGAGCTCGTCGACGATGACGGCGCCGGCGGCTTTCGCGCGCGCAAAGTGCGCATCGGCATCGGCGACGATCACGCACG
>DASSGP010000054.1:0-5427 GCA_035693405.1 Rudaea sp.
GCGCGTGAGCTTGACGCCGGCGACGGTCGGCAGCTCCGTGCCGACGCTGCTCAGGTCGAGCACGAACGTTTCGACATCGAGCTTGGACAGCAGGTGCTTCATCGACGTGTTCTCGATGATCTGGCCGTGATCGATGATCGCGATGTTGCGGCACAGCTGCTCGGCTTCCTCGAGGTAGTGCGTGGTCAGGATCACGGTCGTGCCGGCCGCGTTGATGCCCTGGATGAACTTCCACATCGAGCGGCGGATCTCGATGTCGACGCCGGCGGTCGGCTCGTCGAGGATCAGCAGGCGCGGCTCGTTGACCATCGCCCGCGCAATCATCAGGCGCCGCTTCATGCCGCCGGACAACGTGCGCGAGATCGCGAACGCCTTGTCCCACAGGGCGAGCTGCTTGAGGTATTTCTCGGCGCGTTCGCCGGCGACTTTGCGTTCCACGCCGTAGAACCCGGCCTGGTTCACGCAGATGTCGAACGGCTTTTCGAACAGGTTGAAGTTCATTTCCTGCGGCACCAGGCCGATCATCTGCATGGCCTCGCTGCGGCGCGTGTGGATCGGCTCGCCGAAGACACGCACCTCGCCCGAGGTCGCGTTCACGAGCGAGGAAACCACGCCGATCAGGGTCGACTTGCCGGCGCCGTTCGGGCCGAGCAGGGCGTAGAAATCGCCGGGCTGCACGGTCAGGGAAATACCCTTGAGCGCCTCGACGCCGTTCGGATAGGTTTTCTTCAGGTCGCGGACTTCCAGCGCTGGGATGGTACTCATGGGCTGCATTGACGGGCCAGGACGATTCGGCGGTTTCCATGCAAGCCCCCTTAAGTCAAGGGGGCGATCGAACCCTTGCCCCTGGCAAAGGTTCGATGGGGTTGTGGGCAGTACGTAGCTTTTGCAAGGAGCGAATTCCATAAACCCGCCCGCGCCTTGCTAGTATAGCGGCCCTTTACTTTGGCACGTGCCAAACGCCGTCATGTCCGATGCCGATGCCCGCTTGTCGCCGGCCGGCTGATCGTCGTTTCGCGCTAGCTGCACTAGAGTCACTAGATCCGACCATGGCCGAACATTTTCCCCTGCGCCTCGCCGACAGCCGCATGCTCGCCCCCAGCGTGCGCCACATGGCGTTCGAACGCGCCGACGGCGCGCCGTTCGCGTTCGTGCCCGGCCAGTTCGTGCAGGTGCATTTCCACTACGCCGACGGCAAGCCGACCAAGCGCAGCTACTCGGTCGCGACGATCGGCGCCGGCGACAGCTCGCCGGTGCAGTGCATCGAGATCGCCGTGTCGTATGTCGACGGCGGCGCGGCGACCGCGCTGCTCGGCAACCTTCAGCATGGCGAAACGATCGAGATCAGCGGACCGTATGGCCGTTTCTGCCTGATGGAGCCCGATGCGAACCGGCGCTACGTGCTCGTGGCGACCGGCACCGGCGTCACGCCGTACCGGTCGATGCTGCCGCAACTGAAAGTCCTGATGGCGGCGCGCAACATCGAAGTCGCGCTGGTCTACGGCGCGCGCAACGAAGGCGAGCTGCTGTACGGGGAGGAGTTCGAGGCCTTCGCGCAGGAAAATCCCAATTTCCATTTCTACGCCTGCTTCAGCCGCACACCGCGCGCGCAGCCACGGCCGCACGACCGCGCCGGCCACGTGCACCTCGCGCTGCAGGAAATCCGTCCGGACCCGGCCCACGACATCGCCTACCTCTGCGGCAACCCGAACATGGTCGACCAGGCATTCACGCTGCTGAAGGAAGCCGGCCTGCCGGTGCCGCACATCCGCCGCGAGAAATACATCTCGTCGCGCTGAAAAGCCGCTGCGCTCGACGCCTGTCTTGGCCCGCGGCGCTTTTCCCCAGACCCCTGCCTGTAAAGTACGCTTGACACACGCGGAAACCGCCGCTAGCATCCTGTCAAGCCAACTTGACACCCATTGGTGACCTGATGCGCCGCGCCGTTACCGCCTACCGCCGCCAGATATTCCTGTTGATGGCCGTCTACATCGGCCTGATGTGGCTCGTATGGCCGCACGTGCATACCGCGACGAGTCTGCCGTTGAAGGTCGCGCTGGCGCTGGTGCCGCTCGTGCCGATGTCCGCCGCGCTCTGGCTGATCGTGATGGACGTCGTCGGCGGCGACGAGCTGCAGCAACGCGTGCACCTCATCGCGCTGAGCATCGCGACCGGCGTCACTTGCGCGGCGAGTTTCATGGCGGGCGTCCTTTGCGCGGCCGGCGTGCTGGTGCTCGGCGGCGACGATCTCATGTGGGTGCTGCCGGCGACGGCGCTGATCTACGCCGCGGCAAACTGGGTCGTCGGCCGCCGCTACGGCGGTCTGGGCTGCTCCTGAGCACGCCACGCGGATGAAGAACCGCCTGCGCGAATTGCGCGACCGCCACGCGTGGTCGCAGGGCGACCTGGCCGAGCAGCTGGAGGTGTCGCGGCAGACCGTCAACGCGATCGAGACCGGCAAATACGACCCGAGCCTGCCGCTCGCGTTCCGCATCGCGAAGCTGTTCCGCATGAACATCGAGTCGATCTTCGAGCCGGGCAAGGAGTAGCACGGTGACGAAACGCAACATTTTCCGCATCCTTGTCGCCATCGCGTTTCTGGCCTATGTCGGCTACAACCAATGGGCGCCGAAGCCGGGCGCGCACTCGGCTCCGACACGCGCGCTGCGCGCGCCAGTGCCGGCGAACGCCAAACAGTTCACGCTCGGCACGCTGCAATTCAAGGCGTGCGAGCTGACGCAGAAGCGCTCCGGCGCCACGACGGCGGCTTTCTGCACACCGTTCCAGGTTCCAGAAAATCCGGACGCGCTTGACGGCAGCGGTCGCAAGATCGATCTGAACCTCGCCCTGATCAAGGCCGACGCCGAAGCCGCCGACAGCGATTTCGTCGTCTTCCTTGCCGGCGGCCCGGGCCAGGCGGCGATCGAGAACTGGCCGCAGATCGCGCCGGCGCTCGCGCCGCTGCGCAAGCATCATCACATCGTACTGCTCGATCAACGCGGCACCGGTGGCTCGCACGCGCTGACCTGCGAACGTGCGGCGAACGACAAGGACAAGTCCGACAGCAGCGCAGAGTCTGGTGCGAATCTCGACGAAGTACGGCGCCTGACGCGAGAGTGCCTCGCGAACGTCGACAAGAGCGCCGCCCCGCGCTACTACACGACGACGGCTGCCGTGCACGACCTGGAATCCGTGCGCCAGGCGCTTGGCGCGCCGCAATTCGACCTGGTCGGCGTGTCCTACGGAACACGCGTGGCCCAGCAGTACCTGATGCGCCATCCGGACGGCGTGCGCAGCCTGGTGCTCGACAGCGTCGCGCCGAACGAACTCGTGCTCGGCGCGGAGTTCGCCGAAAATCTGGAAAATGCGCTGAAAGCGCAATTCTACCTTTGTACAAACTCGCCGGCCTGCGCCAAGGCGTTTCCCGACCCCTACGCCAGCCTGATCAAGCTGCGCGACGAATTGCGCGCGAAACCGCAAAGCTATGATTTCCGCGATCCGGTGACGTTCGCGCCGACACGCAAGCGCCTCGATGACTACGCGCTGGCCGGGCTCGTGCGTCTGTTCGCGTATTCGCCGGAAACGGCGGCGCTGCTGCCGCTGTCGATCGCCGAGGGCCTCAAGGGCAACTACACGCCACTGGCCGGACAGTCGCAATTGCTGACCGGCGACCTGTCCGAACTGCGCGACAACGGCATGCAGACCTCGGTCATTTGCGCCGAAGACGCCGACCTGCTGACACCGCGCCCGCAAGACAAAGACACCGTGCTCGGCACGGCGCTGATCGACGTGATCCGCGCACAGTGCGATATCTGGCCGCGCGGCACGCGCCCGGCGGATTTCCACGCGCCGCTCAAGTCGGACAAACCGGTACTCATACTCGAAGGCGAACTCGACCCGGTCACGCCGCCGCGCTATGGCGAACAGGTGCTCAAGGGTTTGAGCAACGCGCGCCTGCTCGTCGCCAAGGGCCAGGGCCACAACGTCATCGGCCGCGGCTGCATCCCACGGCTGGTCGCGGACTTCGTCGATCATCTGGCGCCGAAGGACCTCGACACGCAGTGCGCCGACGTGCTCGGTCCGACGCCCGCGTTCATCGACTTCAATGGAGCGGCGCCATGATCGAAGTACGCGACCTGCACAAGGCATTCGGCAAGGTCATTGCCGTCGACGGCGCGGCGTTCACTGCGCGCGACGGTGAGATCACCGGATTGCTCGGCCCGAACGGCGCCGGCAAGACGACGACGTTGCGCTGCCTGTATACGTTGATGCAACCCGACCGCGGCCAGGTGCTGGTCGACGGCATCGACGCCGCGGCCGACCCGATCGCGGTGCGCCGCAGCCTCGGCGTCCTGCCGGACGCGCGCGGCCTGTACAAGCGCCTGAGCGCGCGCGAGAACATCGCCTATTTCGGCCGCCTGCAGGGAATCGACGAAGCCACGATCCGCGCGCGCACCGACGCGGCGATCGTCGCGCTCGAAATGGGCGACTTCGCCGATCGCCACGCCGAAGGCTATTCGCAGGGCCAGCGTGTCAAGACCGCGATCGCGCGCGCACTGATCCACGATCCGCGCAACGTGATTCTCGACGAGCCGACGAACGGTCTCGACGTCATGGCCACGCGCGCGATGCGCGAATTCCTCAAGCGCCTCAAGCGCGAGGGCCGCTGCGTGCTGTTCTCCAGCCACATCATGCAGGAGGTCGCCGCGCTGTGCGACCGCATCGTCGTGATCGCGAAGGGCAGGGTCGTTGCCGACGACGCGCCGGAAGTGCTGCGTGCGCAGACCGGCGAGGCCAATCTCGAAGACGCTTTCGTCAAGCTGATCGGAACCGAGGAAGGGCTGGCCGCATGAAAGCAGCGTTGGTCGTGTTCCTCAAGGAAGTGCGCGAAAACCTGCGCGATCGCCGCACCGTGATCAATACACTGGTCACCGGGCCGCTGTTCGCGCCGCTGATCTTCGTGCTGCTGATCAACACGCTGGTCACGCGCGAATTCGACAAGGCCGAAAAGCCGCTGCCGCTGCCGGTCATCGGCGCGGACAATGCGCCAAACCTGGTCGAAGCGCTGCGCCAGCAGCGTGTCGAGATCAAACCGGCGCCCGACGATCCCGAACGCGCCGTGCGCGAACAGGATGCCGACGTCGTCCTGCGCATCCCCAAGGATTTTGCCGCCGCATGGGACAAGGGCGAGCCGGCGCAAGTCGAGATCATCCACGACGGATCGCAGCGCGACGCGAACAGCGCCGTCGGCCGCCTGCGCGGCCTGCTCGAGCACTACGACCAGCGCACCGGCGCGTTGCGCCTGGTCGCGCGCGGGCTGTCGCCGGCGGTCGTGAATCCGATCGTCATCGCCGAACGCGATCAGTCTACCGCGCAAAGCCGCGCCAGTTCGCTGTTCTCGATGCTGCCGTATTTCTTCATCCTCGG
>DASSGP010000055.1:0-4745 GCA_035693405.1 Rudaea sp.
GCGCTTCTCGCCGTATGCGCTGATCAAGTTCGACCGCCTGACGCTACGCAACGGGCGCAGCCTGTCGCTGAACTCGGGCGACTTCAAGCAGGCCCCGTTTCTCGGCCAGAGTGACTATTCCGGCCACATCACGCTGGTAAAAACGCACATCACGGGATTCACGGGCGGCGGCGACGACGAAGGTGCCGGCGTCTCGTTCATTCTTCACAACGGCAACTTCACGATGATCGACGTGCTGTTCGACCATGTCGGCGGCAGCGGTAGCTGCGCGATCGCGATTCTGCCGTGGGATGACGACTACACGCGCCTGGACCACGTCACGATGGCGCTGTCGGGCAACCGCAACCTGTGCCTCGACGACTCGACCGCGAGCAGCGACAAGGTGTACGAAGTCGACAACACGATTGTCTGGCCGACGGATGGAGGCACTTCGACGATCCGCGGACTGACCTCCGGCGACCCGAACGTCGACTCGAACATTGACATCACGCTCAACAACTCGCTGCTCAAGGGCTACGCCGGCGTGGCGAAGTCGATTTCCAACAATCATCCCGTCAGCGCGGATCCGCTGTGGGTCGACCCGGCCGGCAACTATCGCCTGAAGACGGTTCCCAAATCGCCGGCAATCAACGCCGGTTCGACGCAGGTACCTGGCGGGGAACCGGCGACCGACCTCGACGGCAATACGCGCGTCGTCGGCAGCGCGCCGGACATCGGCGCATACGAATCGCCGGCCAACGACGCCGACACGTTCACAGTCACGAACGTCAACGATTCCGGCGCGGGAAGCCTGCGCGCGGCGATGACGCAGGCCAATGCGTCGAGCGCCGCCGTGACGGCGATCCTGTTCGACATACGCTCGGGCGGCAGCAGCGTCTGCCCGGCCGTGATCAACCTGGCCAGTCCGCTGCCGGACATCATGGTGCCGATGCAGATCGAAGGCGGCTCGCAAGGCGGCTCGCAGTACAACTCCGATCCGGCGGCGTTCAATGCGCAGATCTGCGTGGTCGTGCAGCCCGGCGCGACGTTCGGAATCGGCAACGCGTTCCGCGTGCCGGCCGCCTCGAACGCGTCGCTGACGCTCGTTGGCGTCGGCGTCGGCAGCTTCTATCGCGGCGTGTCTCTGCAGGGAGGCAATGGCCACCGTATTCTCGGCAACCAGTTCGGTGGCTGGATCAATGGCGGCACCTATCAGCTCGGTGGCGCCAACGGGCTGCCCGGCTCGAGCAGTGCGGCGATCTACGTCAATACTCCGGCCACGCCGGCGTCGGTCCAGATCGGCGGCGACGAACCGTCCTATCGCAATTCGATCCAGTACGCGGTTTCCCAGGGTATCGCAGCGTCGGCCATCTTCATCGGCCCCTTGGTGCACGGCGCCGGCACGTCGTGCCAGATCGTCGGCAACACGCTTGGCGTGACCGACGACGGCATGGACACTGCCGGCAACGACTACGGCCTCATGCTCGAAGGCACCTATTGCAACGCGAGCGGCAATCGCTTCGCCGGCAATTCAAAGGATGCGATCTGGATCAACGGCGGCAACAACAACGTCGTGCAGAACAACAGCATCGGCGTGCTCGCCTACGGTTTCAACCTCGCCTCGATCAATCACGGCGTCGGCGTGCGCGTCGAGGGCAACGACAACGTGATCGGTGGCAGCGTGTTCGACGGCGCGCCGATTGCGCACGAAAATACGATCGAAAACATGGATGGGCCCGGCATCGTCGTCGTCGGCGGAGCCGGCAATACACTGCGCGCCAACACGCTCGTCTACAACAATGCGGCGGTTGCGAGCGATCTGGAAATCGATCTCGGCTACGATGGGCCAACCGTGAACGACAGCAGCGACGCCGATGCCGGTGCGAATCTGCAGCAGAATTTCCCGACGCTGCATGGACTGACTTGGGCAGTGCCGCCGAAGGCAGGCGACACCAACGTCAGCGCAACGATAGCGGGCACTTTGCGTACGCTGCCCGGCCCGGGCTTCTACCAAGTCGATGCCTATTCGTCCGACAGCTGCGATCCGATCACTGGCCGCGGCACGGGCCAATCCTATGTTGGCGGCATCAGCTACGTCTACGTGCCGGTTGGCTCGAACGTCGCTGCGTTCAGCGTGCCGGTGATCCTGCCGTTCTACAATCCAAAGGGTGGTACCGTCAGCGTTACGGCGACGAGCAACTCCAACGGCGACTACAGCACGTCAGAACTCGGCAAGTGTTTCAACACCGACACGATCTACCGCGACGGCGTCGAGGCCGAATGAGTTCGACGTGTTCCGGATGTGCAAAGCGCGCCGACGGTCCCGTCGGCGCGCCACATTCGAAGGCTCAGCGCTTGGCGAACAGATGCTCGACGCCGGCGCGCTCTTCGCGCAGTTCCTTGTCGGTCGCATCCATGCGCTCGCGCGAGAATGCGTTGACCTCGAGTCCCTGGACGATGCTGAATTTTCCATTTTTGCACGTGACCGGATAACCATAGATCACGCCCGGCTTGATGCCGTAGCTGCCATCGGATGGAACGCCCATCGAAGCCCAGTCGCCGTCGGCCGTGCCCTGCGCCCAGGTGCGCATGTGGTCGATCGCGGCCGAAGCCGCTGATGCCGCACTCGAGGCGCCGCGCGCCTTGATGATCGCCGCGCCGCGCTGCTGCACGGTCGGGATGAATGTCGACTTGTACCACTCGGCGTCGACCAGGCTCAGCGCAGCCTTGCCGCCGACCGTTGCCTGGTGCAGGTCCGGATACTGGGTCGAGGAATGGTTGCCCCAGATCGTGACCTTGCGGATTTCGGTCGTATGCGCGCCGGTTTTTTCCGCAAGTTGCGACAGCGCGCGGTTATGGTCGAGACGCACCATGGCGGTAAAGCAGTTCGGGTCGAGGTCCGGCGCATTCTGCTGGGCGATCAGCGAATTCGTATTCGCCGGGTTGCCGACGACGAGCACCTTGACGTCGCGCTTGGCGTGCGCGTTGAGCGCCTTGCCCTGTGGAGCGAAGATCGCACCGTTCGCTTCGAGCAGGTCCTTGCGTTCCATGCCCGGACCGCGCGGGCGCGCGCCGACGAGCAACGCGTAGTCGACATCTTTCGCGGCAACGTTGACATCATCGGTCGCGACGACGCCGGCGAGCGTCGGGAACGCGCAGTCGTTCAATTCCATGACGACGCCGTTCAAGGCCGGCAGAGCCGGCGTGATTTCGAGCAGGTGCAGGATTACCGGCTGGTCCTTGCCGAGCATGTCGCCGGCAGCGATTCGGAACAGCAGCGCATAGCCGATCTGGCCGGCGGCACCGGTGACCATTACGCGAACGGGGGATTTCATTGTGGCGACTCCTTCTTCTTTTGCCCCCTCTCCCGCTGGCGGGAGAGGGCTGGGGTGAGGGTGGCGCAAGGACGGGCGTCATGCATCGCGGACACGCCACCCTCATCCGCCCTCCGGGCACCTTCTCCCGCCGGCGGGAGAAGGGATCATTTTCTTAGCTCAACTCAGCGAAAAACTGCTGCAACCGCTTCAACCCATCGGTCAACTCACTCGGCTTGCAGGTATACGAAATCCGGATCGCCTTTGGCTCGCCGAACGCCGAACCCGGCACGCAGGCGACGCCTTTGGCTTCGAGCAGCGCGTTGCAGAAATCGACGTCGTTGTTGATCGCATTCGCGCCGTGCTTCTTGCCGAAAGCGACCGAGATGTCTGGAAAGGCATAGAACGCGCCTTGCGGACGCGGGCAACGCACACCCGGAATCGCCGAAAGGGCTGCCATGACTTCGTCGCGCCGATGAGAGAAATCCACGCACTTGCTCTCGGTCACGTCCTGCGGTCCGTCGAATGCCGCCGTTGCCGCAGCCGTTACGACTTCCGGCAGGTTCGTGATGTGGTTCGAGTTCAGCGTGACGAGCGCCTGCGCAACCTCTTCGGGCGCTGCGATCAGCCCCACGCGCCATCCCGGCATGCCATAAGACTTCGAGATCGAATCGATCAGCACGACGCGATCGCGCAATTCCGGGCGGACCTTGACCAGATGCGAATACTCCAGGCCGTCGAAGATCATGCGGTTGTAGATGTCGTCCGAGATCACCCACAGATGCGGATGTTTCGCCACCACGTCGGCCAACGCCTTGACTTCACCCGGCGTGTAGACCATGCCGGTCGGGTTCGATGGATTGTTGAAAAGCAGGACTTTCGTCGTCGGCTTGATCGCCGCGTCGAGTTGCGCCGGCGTGAGCTTGTAGTTCTGTTCGGTCGGACACGGCAGCAGTGTCGTCTTCGCGCCGAGGATGTCGGCAATATCGACATAGCTCGTCCAGTACGGCGTCGGGATCAGGATCTCATCGCCTTCGTTGAGCAACGCATACATCACGTTGAACAAGACCTGCTTGGCGCCGATGCCGATCGCCGTATGCTTGCGCTCGTAACCATCGAAGCCGCCATCGCGCAGATGCTTGAGGAACGCATCGAGAAGCGCGTCGGCGCCACGATTCGATCCGTACTGGCCACTGTCGTGTTTCAGCGCTTCGTGCGCCGCAGCGTAAACATGCTCGCCAGGCAGGAAATTCGGCACCCCGATCGAGAAGCTGATGATGTCGCGACCCGACGCCTTCAGCTTCTTCGCCCTGTCGGCGACAAGCATGATCGCACTGGGCTTTGCACGGCTCATGCGCTCGGCGAGCATCGGCATCGGAAGTCCTCGGGGTGGCTTGCGGAAGGGCCAAAATTCTAGCACACGGCCGGCGTTGCGCAGCGCGTCAATGGAGC
>DASSGP010000056.1:0-3082 GCA_035693405.1 Rudaea sp.
CGGCGTGCTCGGCCCGCAGTCGAACGCGCACGGTCCGAATGAATTCCTGCACATTCCAACCGGCAAGCGCGTCAGCATGTGCGTGGCAAAGGTCATCGCGGACCATCACCAGGCGAGCCTGCAGGGCTTGACCAGCGGCGTTGCCGCCAGCGCCGCGCACACTCACCACGGCGACGGCTGCTGCTGAGATGCCTGCGCTGGAAGGCGCCATCTCGATAAGGCCGGCACGTGGCGATGACGCCGCGGCGCTGGCCGATTTGTCGACCCAGTTGGGCTATCCGGCCACTCCGGATACGCTCAGCCAGCGCCTGGCGCGCGTGCGCGGCGAGGATGTGGGCGAAGTCTTCGTTGCGGCCGACGCGCTCGGCCGTGTTCTGGGCTGGACGCACGTCGTGCCGCGATTGCATCTTGAAGAATCCCCGTTCGCCGAACTCGCCGGACTCGTCGTAAGCGACGGCGCGCGCGGCGCCGGCGTCGGCGCGGCGCTGCTATCGGCAGCGGAGCAGTGGGCGCGCCAGCACGGCTTTGCGCACTTTCGCGTCCGCAGCAACGTCGTGCGCGAACGCGCGCACCGTTTCTATCTGCGCGAAGGCTACATCGAACGCAAGCGCCAGGTCGTGTTCGACAAGGCGCTCGACTGACACGCGCTTAGTGTTCGCTGACTGCGCGCGCCGGCACGGTCTGCAGGTAGGCCCAGAGCGCATCGAGCTCCATGTCGGTCAGCGTCGCGAACGCTTTCCACGGCATGAACGAATTGAGCGTCGAGCCATCCGGCCGCTTGCCCAGGCGCACAGCCGCAGAGAAATCCGCCTTGCTCCACTTGCCGATGCCGTTGGCCGGATCCGGCGTGATGTTGCGCGCAGGCGGAAAGCTCGGCGGCGTTCCGGGCACGCGCCCGCCGCTGAAATGTTCGCCGTGGCAGCCGGTGCAGGAATTGGCCAGATAGCGGCCGTACTCGGCAGTCGCCGCGGGCGCCATTGTTGCAGCGTGCGCGGCATGCTGGTCGACGCGCAGCGCGTAGGCCAACGGCGCCTTGTCGAGCACGAACAACGTCCGCATCAGCGGTCCTGCCGTTGGAGCGGGGATGTCGCGGTCGACCGGGGCGACCGTCGACACGTAGGCGATGAGGTCGGCTGTGTCGGCATCGGTCAGAGCGTTGAAATCGCTGGTCGGCATGTACAGCAGCAAGCGTCCGTCTTCGCCGAGCCCGTGGCGGATCGCGCGCTCGAGGCTGGCCGCGTCGAGCCGTACGCCGACGCCGCCCTTGCCGCGTGTCAGGTTCGGGGCCGCCAGGCGGCCGATAGGAAATGCATCGACGAGCACGCGGCCGCCGAGATCCTTGTCATGGCAGTCGGTGCAACCGCGCGTGATCGCAATGTGCTGGCCGCGTGCCAGCGCGTCGGCGTCCGCCGGAATCGTCAGCGCCGGTTCGCGGACGTCGATGTGCTGTGCCAGCAGCGCGCTGCTGCGCCAGTAGACCAGGCCGAGTGCCGTGGCAACCACGACGACGAGCGCGATCACAAGCTTGAAAAGTATGCGTAGGAATTTCATGATTTCCCCTGTGCTTGCAGCAAAAACAATGTCGACGAAAGTTCGATGGATTGTGTCAACGCGCCGCCGGAATCTTCAAGGCGCCGCTCCGGCAGGAATTGCGAACCCGGCCGCTGCATGCCTGCGGGGCCAGCGTTTCCTTGTCCAGGCAGATGCGTACCTCTGCCAGTTCGGCGCCGTCGTGACACACGACGCTGAGCATGCGCTCATCGAGACGCGGATTGACGGTGACGAATCCGCGCACGATCTCCGCCGCGCTGAGCGCAGGCGGCGACTTCGGCGTGGCCAGCGCCGCTGGTACCTTCGCGCTGGCGAACGCGCGGTCGGCCAGTTCGAAGTAGCTCTTCGGATCCAGTCCGCTGCACGTGCCGTGTGTCTGCCATTCGTGCGCGATCAGGGAGCGGCTCGGCATGAACGCCAGGGCGCGCTCGATCGTGGCCGGGTCCGGCGCCGCGTCGCTCGCGCAGTGCTGGATCCAGTCGCCGTCGCGGTTCTGAGGCCACAGCCCGTGCAACACGAAGCCGAATCCCTTGCTGGCGCATTGGAGCGAGTCATCGGGATGCGTCAGGCAATAGCTGGGTGACCATGAAAGCGACATCAGGTAGTAGTCGAACCGGCCCGGCGCATTGCCCGATCCGCCGTGACCGCGCGCTGCGGCAGGCGCAGGCATCGACAGAAGCCCCGCACACAGCGCGAGCGACGCCGACCCGATGAGTCTGCCCAAGCGAAACCACGACATGATGCTGCCCCTGAACCGCGTGTCGCGATCATACGAGGCGCCCATCGGTCAGGCAATCGGCATCGCCACACTTGAGAGTCCTCGATGGCACGCGCAGAGGCTTTCATTCGGCTCAACGATTTTTGAAAACGCCGGTTTCCGGACACGCCACGCAGCTGCGCATCGCGCTATCATTCGCAGTCCCGTTCCAGTGAAGGTCCACGAGTTCTGCGCATGACCCGACGTATCATCCGGCGCCAATCGCCGATCCATGGCAGCGGCGTCTTCGCCGCGCGCGATATCTCCAAGGGCACGACGATCGTCGAATATCGCGGTCGCCGACTCACGCATGCACAAGCCAATCGCCGCTACGGAAACGATACCGATAGCGGGCACACGTTTCTGTTCACGCTGAACGAGAAATATGTCATCGATGGCGGCGATGGCGGCAATGTCGCGCGCTGGATCAACCATAGCTGCGCGCCTAACTGCCAGGCCTGGATCGTCGAAAACGGCAACGGCGACGGGCGCAAGGATCGAGTCGTGATCGAGTCGCGCCGCGCGATTCGCGCCGGCGAAGAGCTGACCTACGATTACGGCATTACCCTCGAAGAGCGCCAGACGCCGGCCCTGAAGAAGATCTGGGCCTGCCGTTGCGGCGCAGCGCGCTGCACCGGAACGCTGCTCAAACCGAAGTCCGCCAGACGCGCGTAGTCCTGCGTGCCGGACCCGGTCAGGCGCGGGGCCGGCCGGAGTCGTTGCCCGCGCGCATGAATCCTACGAATGAAAGCGCAAGGATGATTCCGGCGATGC
>DASSGP010000057.1:0-11841 GCA_035693405.1 Rudaea sp.
GTGCCCGCCCGACTGCTTGACGAAGCCATAAACCATGCTCAGGCCGAGGCCGCTGCCGCGACCGCTTTCCTTGGTCGTGAAGAATGGTTCGAAGGCGCGCGCGAGAACCTCCGGCGGCATGCCGAAGCCGGTGTCGCGCACGCTGATGACGACGTAACTGCCGGGCGCGAGATCGGCCGTGCTGTCGGCATTGCCGACGACTTGTTCGCGTTCCGCGAGATACAGCGTCCCGCCGCGCGGCATTGCATCGCGCGCATTCAGCGCCAAGTTCAGAATAGCCGTATCGAGTTCGCTGGGATCTACGAATACATTCGGCGCCTCGGGTTCACAATCGACGCTGACCCTGATCGGCTCGCCGAGCGTGCGCGCAAGAATCGGGCAGAGCTCATGCAGCAGCTTGCGTGGATCGATCGATTGAGGGTTCAGGCGTTGGCGGCGCGCGAATGCCAGCAGCTTGCGCGTCAGTTCGGCGCCGCGCCCGACGGCGCGCAGAGCGCTGCCGAGAATCTGCTGGCTATCGGGGCGGTCGGCAAGCTCCGGTTCCAGCAATTGCAGGTTGCCGGAGATTACCGTCAGCATGTTGTTGAAATCATGCGCGACGCCGCCGGTCAACTGGCCGACGGCGTCGAGTCGCTGCGCATGCGCGAGCTGCTCTTCGCTGCGGTAGCGCTGCATGGTGGCGGCGAGCAGGTACGCGACGGATTGCAGGAAGTGTACTTTGTCACTGTTGAACGCATCCGAGGCGCGCGCGACGGCGATCAGGGCGCCCATCGGGCGCGCCCGGTCAAACAATGGCGCCGCAACGAAATCGCCATAGCCGGCCTCCGCGAGTATGGAGCGCACGCGTCCGGTCGTAGCGTCGTCTGCAGCGTTGAGGTGGATCGTCGATGCCGTGGCGAAAAATTGCGACGTCAGCAGCTCTGGCAGCAATTCCTGCAATTCGGTCGTCAGGCCGACTGCAGCGCGAACGCGAACTGGCGTGATGTGAGCCTGGCTCGATACGATTGCGACAGCAGCAATGTCGAGCTCGCGCGCGAGGCGTGCGGGAACGCTTTCGAAGGCAACGTCCTGGTTTGCCGATTCGAGCATCAGGCGGCCGATGTCGGCGACGATCGCATCGTAGCGCGCGCGGGCCAGGGCCTGGCGGGCGCGATGTGACTCCGATATGTCGCGTACGGAAGCGACATAAAAGTTGCCATCTTCAGTCTGGATCGGACTCAGCGCGATTTCGACCGGGAACAGCGTACCGTCGGCGCGCACACCGGCGAGCTCCTGGCCGCTACCCATCGGCCGCAGTCGCGGGTGAGCGATGAAGTGCTCCCGATGCAGGTGGTGCGTAGCGCGCACGCGCTCGGGCACGAGCGCTTCGACGGACAACGAGCGCAACTGGGTTGTCGTGTAACCGAACAGATGTTCGGCCTGGGGGTTGGCCAGGACTATGCGCCCTTTGGCGTCGCTGATAATCATCGCATCCGGCGCCATCTCGAACAGGGCCTGGAGCGCGGCGCGATGCAATGTGGCGCGATCGCTCACGCCGGTCAGCCTCGCTCGACGCGCACGGTGAAGATGTAGCCTGCGCCGCGCACCGACTTGATCAGCGCCGGCTGGGCCGGGTCGGTCTCCATCTTGCGCCGCAAGCGCCCGATTTGTACGTCGATGGCCCTATCGAACGGCCCGGCGTCGCGGCCATGGATCCGGTTCATCAGATCGTCGCGCGATAGCACCCGGTTCGGGTTGGCGATGAATGCGCCGAGCAGGTCGAACTCGCCGGTCGTCAACGGTACGACCTTGCCGGTGGCATCGGTGAGTTCGCGAGAGCCGACGTCCAGGCGGAATCCGCCGAAGCGCACGACATCCTGCGCGTTGCTGACACCGGTCGCCACCGCTTCGGAGGCGCGGCGCAAGACGCTGCGCACGCGTGCCAGAAGTTCGCGCAGGTCGAACGGCTTGGTTACGTAATCGTCAGCGCCCAGTTCGAGGCCCACGACGCGGTCGATCGAGTCGCCGCGCCCGGTTACGATGATCAGTGCGCCTTTCCAGCGCTCGCGCAGGTATCGCGTCAAGCTGAAACCGTCTTCGCCCGGCAATCCCAGGTCCAACAACACGACGTCGATATCCTGGGAGTCGATCACCGCACGCATCGCAAAGCCGTCGGCGGCGACGGCAACGTCGAAACCTTGCGCCGCAAAATAGCGCTTGATGATGTCGACGACGTCCTGATCGTCATCGACAACCAGCAGGCGAGGGCGTTTGGTGGCGGACGTGCCAGCGATCGTGTCGGCCGACATTGCGCGTGAATTTGCCGAAGTTGCTGCATCATGCACTGAGGCCGGGGCAACGTCCAGATTACTCCGCTTCTGCAACTCGGTTGCCGGTGTCCGTCGCGCCGCCAGCTGCCTGCCGTTCGAGCGACAGCGCACCAGCACGTTCGTCGCGGCCGCGGGTGTACAGTCACTGTGTAAATCATTCCACGGGGCAAAACTCCATGCGTGCCCAGGTTCTTCGACATGCCGGCGAACCGTTGCGATCCGTGGATCTGCCGACACCGGTACCACGGCCCGATCAGCTCTTGATCCGTGTCAGCGCGTGCGGGGTCTGCCGCACCGACCTTCACGTCGTCGATGGAGAGTTGGTGGAACCGAAGCTGCCACTCGTGCTCGGTCACGAGATCGTGGGTTACGTCGTTGCGCTCGGTGCTGGTAACGGCGATTTTGCGCTCGGCGATCGGGTCGGCGTTCCCTGGCTCGGCTGGACCTGCGGCGAATGCGCGTTTTGCCGCCGCGGCCAGGAAAACCTCTGCGCCACGGCGCGCTTTACCGGTTATCAGATCGACGGCGGCTATGCCGAATATGCTGTTGCCGATGCTCGCTACTGTTTTCACATTCCTGAGCTCTATACCGACACCGAAGCGGCGCCGTTGCTCTGCGCGGGACTGATTGGCTTTCGAGCGCTGCGCATGGCCGGCGACGATGCGCGACGCATCGGGCTGTACGGGTTTGGCGCGGCGGCGCATATCCTCGCGCAGCTTTGCGTACAGCAGGGCAGGGAGGTATACGCGTTCGTGCGCCGAGGCGATGACGCCGCGCGCGCATTCGCGCTCGATCTCGGCGCGACCTGGTGCGGGCCTTCCGACGAGCCGCCACCGCAGCCGCTCGATGCCGCCCTGATCTTCGCACCCGTCGGGGCACTCGTCCCCGCCGCCTTGCGCGCGATCGCGAAGGGCGGAACCGTCGTATGCGGCGGCATCCACATGAGCGGCATTCCGGCGTTCCCTTATGAATTGCTGTGGGGCGAACGCGTCGTCCGTTCGGTGGCCA
The DNA here is from genome assembly GCA_035693405.1 of Rudaea sp. Lineage (GTDB taxonomy): Bacteria > Pseudomonadota > Gammaproteobacteria > Xanthomonadales > Rhodanobacteraceae > Rudaea. Next base: position 3,318 of record DASSGP010000057.1, read on the forward strand.
ATCTCACGCGCGCCGACGGAGAGGAATTCTTTGCGGCAGTTGCCCGCAATCCGGTGCGAACTCACATGCAGACATATGCCTTGGACGATGCCAACGCGGCTTTGAGTGATTTGCGCGCCGGCCGCTTGCGCGGCGCCGCAGTGCTGCTTCCCGGCACGTGACCCTCGCCAAGTCACGCGGGACGCTTCTGTTTTCCCCTTGACCCAGATCAGGGCGCATTGCGCTTCGCGTTGCCAGACTACTGGCAAACGATGGGCTGATAATTCGGAGAGCAAGCATGAAGTATTGGACTGCGATGCTGGCAATTTCCCTGGCGATCGCGATGGCCGCGAGCACGAGCACGGGCATGGCCGCCACGAAGAGTGCCGTCGCAATGGCAGCAGGTGCCAGTTCTGCCAGGGGCGATCTCGGACCGCCGCAGGGTGAGCCGATTCACGCGCTGCTGACGAGTCCGCCGAACGTGCCGCCGCCTACCAACCGCAAATATCCGGCCAAGGTCATCGTCGAACTCGGCGTGATCGAAAAGGAAATGCCGATCTCCGAGGGTGTCACATACACTTTCTGGACCTTCGGTGGCACCGTGCCCGGCAGTTTTATTCGCATCCGCCAGGGCGACACGGTCGAATTTCACCTGAAGAACGATCCGAACAACAAGATGCCGCACAACATCGACCTTCACGGCGTGACCGGCCCCGGCGGCGGTGCCGCATCGAGCTTCACCGCACCGGGCCACGAGTCGCAATTCACGTTCAAGGCGTTGAACCAGGGCCTGTACGTGTATCACTGCGCCACGGCGCCGGTCGGCATGCACGTCGGCAACGGCATGTACGGCTTGCTCCTGGTCGAACCACCGGAGGGCTTGTCGCCGGTCGATCACGAGTACTACGTGATGCAGGGCGATTTTTATACAACGGGAAAATATCGCGAGAAGGGCCACCAGCCGTTCGATATGGAAAGCGCGATCGCGGAAAGGCCGACCTATGTCGTGTTCAACGGCGCCGAGGGCTCGCTGACCGGTGACAAGGCGATGTCGGCGAAAACGCACGAGACCATACGAATGTTCGTCGGCAACGGCGGACCGAACCTGGTCTCGAGCTTCCACGTCATCGGCGAGATCTTCGACAAGGTCCGCTACGAAGGCGGAACGCACGAGCAGGAGAACGTGCAGACGACGCTGATTCCGGCTGGCGGCGCGGTCATGGTCGAGTTTCACACCGAAGTGCCGGGCAGCTACATCCTGGTCGATCACTCGATCTTCCGCGCGTTCAACAAGGGTGCGCTGGCGATCCTCAAGGTCGACGGCCCGGAAGACAAGGCGATCTATTCGGGCAAGGAGGTGGACGCCGTCTACCTGGGTGATCGCTCGGCGCCGAATCTGGCGGCGGTCACGGAAGCGACGAAGGCCGCGCAAAGCGGCAAACTGACTCTCGAAGAGCAGGTCAAGGCCGGCGAGGCGCTGTTCACGGGTACGTGTTCGGTCTGCCACCAGGCGACCGGTCAGGGCCTGCCGAACGTGTTCCCGCCGCTGGCGAAGTCCGATTTTCTCGCCGCGGATCCGAAACGCGCGATCGGTATCCTGTTGCACGGCTTGACCGGCAAGGTCACCGTCAACGGCAGCGAATTCAATTCGGTCATGCCGCCGATGAACCAGCTCAACGACGACGAGGTCGCGAACATCCTGACCTATGTGCTCAACAGTTGGGGCAATCCGGGTGGCCGGATCAGCGCGAAAGACGTGACGAAGGTGCGCGCAGCTCCCGCGGCGGGAGCTGCGGCAAAGCCGGAACACTGAGGAAATGCTTCGGGCCGCGGCAGCAGCACTTTGCCTGGCAGCATTCACGCTGCCGGCGGCCGCGGCCGACTACTTGCCAATTCCCGGCGGCAGCTTCGCATCAGTACTGCCGCCGGATGGCAAGGCCGCGCCAGCCATCGTTGCACCATTTCGCCTGCGCAGCTTGCCGGTCACGAACGCCGAGTTCCTGGATTTCGTCCGCGCCAATCGGCAATGGGATCGCGGCCGGATCGCATCATTGTTCGGCGACAGCCAGTATCTCGCGCATTGGAGCGGGCCATCCGACCTCGGTGCAGCCGGTCGCAACCAGCCGGTGACGCGCGTGAGCTGGTTTGCAGCCGAAGCGTTCTGCGAGAGCGAGCATGCACGGTTGCCGACCTGGTATGAATTCGAATACGTGGCCGCGGCCGATGAATCGCACGCCGACGCGCGTGGTGACCCGGCCTGGCGCGAACGCATACTCGACTGGTATGCGCGACCGTCGACGACTGCACTGCCGGATGTCGGCAGCACGGCGAAAAACTACTACGGCGCGCGCGACCTGCACGGCCTGATCTGGGAATGGGTCGGCGACTACGCGAGCCTCATGATATCGGGCGACAACCGCAACCAGGGCGACCCCGATCTGTTGAAATTCTGCGGCGCCGGCGCGCTTTCTACGCAGGATCGCGAGAACTACGCGATCCTGATGCGCATCGCGCTGCTGTCCTCGCTCAAGGCGGCCGATACGACCGCCAATCTCGGCTTTCGCTGCGCGAAGGACGCCACTGGAGACGGTAAATGAAACTGGTTGCAACTCTCATGCTTTGTCTTGCCGCATTCGCCGTTGGCGCGACTGCCACGGCCGGCAACGCTGCCACGGCATTGCCAGGCCGCCTCTCTCAGCCATCCATGGCGTCCGGGGGCCCCTCACGGCCATTCGTGGCCTCCGGGGCGCTCGGGCTCCTGCCCGGCGATTCCGTATATCAACTCGACATACCGCTGACCAACCAGGATGCGCATGCATCGAAGCTGGCCGATCTGCGTGGCACGCCGGTCCTGATTGCGATGTTCTACACATCGTGCAAGTACGTCTGCCCCCTGATCGTCGACAGCATGCTGCGCATCGACAAGGGCCTCACAGCCGACGAGCGTTCGCATCTGCGCGTCGTGCTCGTCAGCTTCGACCCGGCGCACGACACGCCACAGGCACTGAAGACCGTCGCCGACGAACGCCATCTCGATTTGCCGCGCTGGACACTCGATCGCACCGACGCCGAAAGCGTGCGCAAGCTCGCCGCCGTGCTCGGCGTGCAGTACCGCGCGATCGAGAACGGCGACTTCAACCATTCGACCGTGATCAGCCTTCTCGACAAGGACGGCCGCATTGCTGCGCGCAGCAGCCGCACCGGTGAAGCCGACCCAGACCTACTGGCGGCGACCCAGCGCGAACTCGGAAGGAACTGACCGAAAGCGGCGCGCTCGCGGCCGCGCCGAGCGCGGGTTGGTGTGTCAGCCGAACGCGACGCTGTCCGCGCGGAGTTTTGCCGGCGGTTCGACGCCAAGCCGCTTGTGCATGATCGGGCTCGTCGTCGTGTACTGCAGGTATACCTTATCTTCGGGCGACAGCAATTCGCGCACACCGAACGCCGCCAGCGCCGTCTCGTGAAATCCGCTGAGGATCAGTTTCTTCTTGCCCGGATAGGTGTTGATGTCGCCGACGGCGAAGATGCCGGGCACGCTCGTCGAGAATTTCGCCGTGTCGACTTCGATCTGGTTCTTGTCCAGGTTCAGGCCCCAGTTCGCAATCGGTCCGAGCTTCGGATGCAGGCCCCAGAGCACGATCAGATGATCGGTGCCAACCCGCGTCGTCACGCCGCTGCGGGTGCGGACCGAAACCGACTTGAGCACGTCGTCGACGATCTCCAGCGCGCTGATGTCGCCTTCGAGGAACTGCATTTTCTGTTCGTTGCACAGTTGCTCCATCAGTCGCACCTTGCCCGCCATCGCGCGAAACTCGCGTGAGCGGTGCAGGAGGATCAGGCTGTTGACCTTGTCGTGCAAGGCCAGCACCCAGTCCAGTGCCGAGTCTCCAGCGCCGGCGATGATCACGTCCTTGCCGGCGAGCAGGGCAGGGTCCTGGATCTTGTAATGCAGCTGGCGGCCTTCGATGCGCGCTGCGCCTTCGATATTCAACTGGCGCGGCCGGAACGAGCCGACGCCACCCGCTATGATCACCGCTGCCGCGTCGAATTGCGTGCCAGTGCTGGTTCGCACGAAGAAACGGCCGGACGATTGCCGGTCGAGGTCGGTGACTTCCTGACCGAGGTGAAACTCCGGCGCGAACGGCTTGATCTGCTGCATCAGGCGATCGACGAGTTCGCGTGCGTCGCACACCGGGATCGCCGGAATGTCGTAGATCGGCTTGTCCGGATACAACTCGATGCACTGGCCCCCGACCTGCGGCATGCTGTCGACTACGTGCGCCTTGAGGTCGAGCAGCCCGAGTTCGAACACCTGGAACAGGCCGACCGGGCCTGCACCGATGATGACGACATCCGTAACGATCATGCATTGATCCCGACTTGCGCGCCGGTTGCGGGCGCATCCGGCAAGGAGGGTAGGGGACCGCCGGGCTGGCGCTTTTGATCCCGATCAACTCGGCACTGGGCCCCGCTATCGTAACACCGGAGGACGCGCGAGCGGGGCTCCCTGGATGACGGCGATGCGCAGGTTCATAATCTGCTGCCGCGCACCCACTGCCGCCGCGCTCTGGCAGATTGATCCCCGCATGAACGGGCGCCCTCTTGATGGATCAATACAGTTGCGCGTGATCAGCGAGAGGGTCGAAGCATGAACGTAATCAAGGCGCTGCTGCTCCTACTTGTTTTGGGCGCTTTAGGCGCGGCGGCATTTGTGTATCTTGGCGTATTCAATACGGCGGCAGACGCACCGCATGCTGCGCTCGTGTACGAATTGATGCAGACCGTGCGGGAGCGTTCGATCGCGGTGCGCGCCAGTACCATTCAGGTGCCACCGCTCGAAGATCCCAAGCTGGTCTCCGAGGGCGCAGAGCACTACGCTGCAATGTGCGCGGGTTGCCACTTGGCGCCAGGCGTGACCGATTCGGAGATCCGCGCGGGCTTGTATCCGCAACCGCCGAACCTCAGCCAGCCCCTTGACGCCAGTCCGGCAGAAATGTTCTGGGTGATCAAGCACGGCATCAAGATGTCCGCGATGCCGGCTTGGGGCAAGACGCATGACAACCAGACGATCTGGGCCATCGTCGCGCTCGTGAGAAAACTGCCGGCAATGTCGCCGGAACAATACAGGGAACTCACCCGCGGCACGGACGGACAGGAACCGGGTGAGCACCATCATCATGGTGACACGAGTGTCCATGCCGGTGATGTGCCTGAATCCGGTGAAGCCGGCGAACACCATCACGAGCACGGCGATACGCTCGGGGACGCGGCCGACGGGCAGAGTCGTGGGGAGACGTCCCAGTCACCGGAGGACGCACTCTGGCTGAAGGACCTGAAAGCGCAAGCGGTACCGGACGCCGAGCAGGTCGCGTCGGCCTTTCACGCGTCATTGCAGAACGGCGACCGCACAGCGGCCCTCGCGTTGCTCTCGGCTGACGTCACCATTACCGAAGCAGGGCATACCCAGACGCGTGCCGAATACGCGAGTGGTCATCTGGGCGAGGACATCGCCTACCTCGAGGGCGCTGAGGTCAAGACGATCTCGCTCGCTTCGATGCGGGTGGGCGAAACCGCGATAGTCGGCACCGAAACCGAGATTCGCAAGACCATCGATGGCCGGTCGAAGGTGCAGAGCGGACGCGAGATGCTCACGCTCAAGCGCGAGAACGGCTCCTGGAAGATCGTGTCCATCCGCTGGCAGTAGGCTTCGGGTCTGTGCAATCGATCATGCAGCGCGCGCTCGTCGGCGCGCGCAATTGCAATTGTCCAGCGTGATCGCGCGAGCAGGAAATTGCGGAGGGTCGGAAGCAAGCGCGATATGTCCAGGCTCATCGCGGGTTCGCTTGATCCAGATCAACCCATTCGGGTTCAGGCAATGCGATATGCCACAGCGCAAGTTAGGTTTCACCAATGAGCAATACGGGCCACTCGGCACATCATTCCACTCTCGCGCCGCCAGACGGTTTCGCTGCGCAAGCACGCGATCCGGTCTGCGGCATGACCGTTGATGCGGCGACGGCGAAATATCACGCGCCGTTCGGCGGCTTGACGCACCACTTCTGCAGTGCGAACTGCAAAAGCAAGTTCGAAGCCGATCCGGTTCGCTACGTAAAAACCGGTGCACTGCCTTCGACGATCGCACCGTCAGCCACCGGTACGATTTACACCTGTCCGATGCACCCGCAAATCCGGCAGCCCAGGCCGGGGAATTGCCCCATTTGCGGAATGACACTCGAACCGGTCCTGCCGATCGTAGGGATGGAGGACACGAGCGAACTCGACGACTTCACGCGACGCTTCTGGTGGACGTTGCCACTCACACTCGTGGTCTTCGTTCTGGCGATGGCAGGACATCGCCTTGCGCTGTTGGAACCGCAGGCGCAATCCTGGGTCGAAATGGTGCTGGCTACGCCGGTCGTGCTATGGGCCGGATGGCCGTTCTTCGCGCGTGCGGCACAGTCCGTGGTCAACCGCAGTCCGAACATGTGGACGCTGATTGGTCTTGGTGTCGCGATCGCATACGTCTACAGCGTAGTGGGTACGCTCGCACCACAGATTTATCCGGCCTCGTTCGTCGAGCATGGGCGCGTCGGCGTGTACTTCGAAGCCGCCGCCGTGATCGTGTCCTTGACGTTGCTCGGCCAGCTGCTCGAGCTGCGCGCCCGCTCGCAAACCTCAGCCGCGATCAGGGCGCTGCTGGAACTTGCGCCAAAGACCGCGCGACGGATCGGAGCGGACGGAGTGGAAGCCGATGTGCCACTGAACGATGTCCAGCCAGGCGACCAATTGCGCGTGCGTCCGGGAGAAAAAATCCCGGTCGATGGCGTCGTGATCGAGGGCTCGAGCGCCGTCGATGAGTCGATGCTCACGGGTGAGCCGCTGCCGGTCAGCAAACGCAGCGGCGACAAGATCGTCGGCGCCACGTTGAATACGGCCGGTAGTCTGATCATGCGGGCCGAACGCGTTGGCGCGGAAACGATGCTTGCGCAAATCGTCCAGATGGTCGCACAAGCGCAGCGCTCCCGCGCCCCTATGCAGCGTATGGCAGACGCGGTTGCTCGGTGGTTCGTGATGTCCGTCATCGCTATCGCTGTCGCGACATTCTTTGCATGGGGTCTGTTCGGTCCGGACCCGCGCTGGGTCTATGCCCTGATCAACGCGTTGGCAGTCCTGATCATCGCTTGCCCCTGCGCTCTTGGGCTGGCTACACCGATGTCGATCATGGTGGCGACCGGCAGGGGTGCGAGTTCGGGTGTGCTGTTCCGCGATGCCTCTGCCATCGAGGCGATGCGTACGATCGACACGTTGGTGATCGACAAGACCGGCACGCTGACCGAGGGCAGGCCGAAATTCGATCGCGTCGCGGCCGTGGACGGCTTCGAATCGAGTGAGGTGCTGCGGATCGCCGCGAGTCTCGATCAGGCGTCCGAGCATCCGTTGGCCCGCGCGATCGTTGCCGAGGCACTGCGGCAGGGGCTGGAGCTGGAAGAACCGTCCAGCTTCGACAGCGCAAGTGGTGTTGGCGTGAGCGGGGCGGTGGGCGGCAGGCTGGTCTTACTCGGCAATACCGCGTTGATGCAGCAGGAACACGTCGACACAGCGCCGCTGCGTGACGCGTCCGAAACCTTGCGCAACGAGGGCGCGAGCGTGATGTATCTGGCCGTCGATGGTCAATTGGCGGGGCTGCTGGCGGTGTCCGATCCGATCAAGGCCAGCACCCCCGAGGCTGTCAGTGCGCTGCGGGCGGCCGGAATCCGCATGGTCATGGCTACCGGCGACGGCTGGACCACAGCGCGTTCGATCGGCAAGCGTCTCGGCATCGACGAGGTAGTCGGCGAAGTCAAGCCAGCCGACAAAGTGGCCCTGGTGGCGAAGTTGCAAATGGAACACCGCAAAGTCGCCATGGCGGGCGACGGCATCAACGATGCACCTGCGCTGGCGCGCGCCGATGTCGGAATTGCCATGGGGACCGGGACGGACGTCGCGATGAACAGCGGACACGTCACGCTGGTCAAGGGCGACTTGCGCGGCATCCTGCGCGCGCGCGTGCTATCGGAACAGACTGTGCGCAACATGCGCCAGAACCTTGGATTCGCCCTGATCTACAACGCGCTCGGCATTCCGATTGCTGCAGGCCTCTTGTATCCCTTTACCGGCCTTCTCCTGTCACCTCTGATCGCGGCACTCGCGATGAGCTTCAGTTCGGTATCCGTCGTCGGCAACGCGTTGCGGCTGCGGACACAGCGTTAGCCCTCGGTCCGGTCAAAAGAACCCACTCAAGCTGGATTGCATGGGAGCATGCATCGCGCAGTTCGATCCCGCCGACAACAAAGCCGGCAACACCCATCCATTGACAGAAGAAATGCTGATCGATTGCTCGCCGCACCGGCCCGGCCGGGCAGCGCACAGCGCAGACTTTCTTAGCGGTCGCGCCAGAACCGTTCCATCTCCAGGAACGTGAACGAGGCTGACCAGGTGATCAGCACCAGGCCGGTGAGCGCCTCGCTGCCGCTGACGAATCGGATCGGGCCGCTCAGGTAGGCGTCGC
>DASSGP010000058.1:0-2192 GCA_035693405.1 Rudaea sp.
GCCGACCGCACGCGGCGTTTCGACAAGGGTGGCGAGCAGTTCTACGACCAGATCTCGGCGTTGCACAAATCCGTGCGCAGTTCCGATGCCGATGCGGCACTGTACTGGTGCACGCGCATGCTCGACGGCGGCTGCGATCCGAAGTACCTCGCGCGCCGGCTCACGCGCATGGCCATCGAAGACGTCGGGCTGGCCGATCCGCGGGCGCTGCAGTTCGCGCTCGAAGCCTGGGACACGTTCGACCGCCTCGGCAGCCCGGAAGGCGAACTCGCGCTCGCCGAGGTCGCGATCTACCTGGCGATCGCGGCCAAGAGCAATGCCGCCTACGCCGCGTTCGGACAAGTGCGCGCCGTGATCGGTGAAACCGGGACACTCGACGTGCCGCTGCACCTGCGCAATGCGCCGACGAAGTTGATGAAGGGTCTCGGTTACGGCAAGGGTTACCAGTATGACCCCGATGTCGAAGGCGGCATCGCCTTCGATCAGCAGTGCCTGCCCGACGAACTGGTCGGGCGCGAATTCTATCGGCCGGTCGAGCGCGGACTCGAAGCGAAGATTCGCGAGAAGGTGCTGGCGATACGCGCGGCTCGCGGGAAGGCGTTGGGCGATGATGGGTAGGGCTGATTTTCAACGCCGATTCCGCGGATTGACGCGGACAAGAGCGGATGAAGAGGCGAGAACAACGGCGAAAGGGGCAACGTGTTTGAATGGGATCCGGCAAGGACGTGGTTGCGAGGTGAGGTTGCTGCGTAATGTGTGTCACAAGGGCCTCACTGAGCCGCATTTATCCGCATTTATCCGCATTCATCCGCCCAATCCGCGCTGATCGGCGTAATCCGCGTTAAAAAAAACAGCCTTTGGTGACAGTCGCATGATCGAACGCTTGAAATCGCTGCCGCGCACGGTCTGGTTGCTTGGCCTGATCAGCCTGGTCAACGACAGCGCCAGTGACATGATTTATCCGCTGGTGCCTCTTTATCTGTCCAGCGTGCTGATGGCCGGTCCGAAGGCGCTTGGGCTGATCGAGGGCATCGCCGAGAGTATCGGCAGCATACTCAAGCTCATTGCCGGCGTACTCGCCGATCGCACCCACAAAGTCAAGTACTGGATCGTCGCCGGTTACGGCATCGCGGGGTTGGCAAGGCCGCTGATCGCATTCGCGACGAGTTGGACCGGTGTGCTCATGTGCCGCATTGCCGATCGCATCGGCAAAGGCGTGCGCACCGCACCGCGCGACGCGTTGCTCAACCTGAGCGTCGATGCGAGCCAGCGTGGCCTCGCGTTCGGCTTCCATCGCGCGATGGACAACCTGGGAGCGGTGGTCGGACCGCTGCTGGCCGCGGGACTGCTGGCCTTGGGAATGCCGCTGCATTACGTGCTGCTCAGCGCCGTGGTGCCGGCAATTGCCGTCATCGTGCTGTCGTTGTCCGTGCGCGAGCCCGAGCGTCCAATCGCCATGAAGCCGATTCCCTTCAGCTGGAACCTGAGCGAATTCCCGCCGGCCTTTCGCCGCTACCTCATCGTGCTCGCGCTGTTCATGCTCGGCAACTCGTCGAACATGTTCCTGCTGCTACGGGCCAGGGAATTGGGATTGACCGAAACCGAAGTGCCGATGCTGTGGGCGCTGGTTTCGTTTGTCGCCGCGGTCTTCTCGACGCCCCTGTCGGCGCTGTCGGACCGGATTGGACGGCGACGGCTGATCGTCGGCGGTTGGAGTGTCTACGCGGTGTTGTATTTGATCTTCGGCCTGCTGCCGGCCAAGGCCTGGCTGCTCTGGCCGATGTTTGCCGCGTACGGATTGTTCCTCGCCGCGACTGAAGGAGTCGAGAAAGCGCTCGTTGCGGACCTGGTTCCGAAGGAAAGCTCCGGCACGGCATTCGGCTGGTACAACCTGATCGTCGGCGTGCTGCTCCTGCCGGCTTCGGTGATCTTCGGCTGGCTGTGGGCGACACTTTCTCCGCTGAGCGCGTTTGCGTTCGGTTCCGGCTGCGCGCTGGCCGCCGCGCTGCTGCTGCGTTTCTGGGTCATGCCGGTTGCGTTTGCGCAGGATGCCGCCCAGCGCCGATAATTGAAGCCTGCTTTCGTTGAACGCGACCCGGCGGGCGCCGTCCGGCAAGTACCACCGCCCGGCGCGGGCGCGTTGACTCAAGCATCCTTCCTTGACGTCGAGGTATCTCATGCTGGATCCGGCA
>DASSGP010000059.1:0-4635 GCA_035693405.1 Rudaea sp.
GAATTTAATCGCACCATCCCTAGTATCCATCCCACTGTAAGTTCTGCTCGACACTCCTAAGGTCAGGTCAGGTGACAGGCAGATTACGGTAATCGGGGCAGTAGCTTTAGGCCCAAGCGAGGTGTGTTCCCCCAATGACACCTCCTTGGGCCTTTTTATTGCCTCGAGTTTTGTCCGCGCCGAACCGCCCAGACGCGGACCGCGAAACCGCCGACGCCGCTCGCAGGCGTCGCGATACCTCCAAATTTGCTCGACCGCCAGCGGCCGGATCCGGGAACTTGGAGGCCGAATCGCGATCAAGCATTTCCATCGCCGCACGAGTATCCTTTTGCCCCATGCGAATTCTCGTCATCGAAGACAATAGCGATATCGCCGCGAACATCGGCGACTATCTCGAGGAAAAGGGCCACGTCGTGGACTTCGCCGGCGACGGCGTGACAGGCCTTCACCTTGCGGTAGTCCACGACTTCGACGCGATCGTGCTCGATCTGACCCTGCCCGGCATGGATGGCCTGGAGTTGTGCCGCAAGCTGCGCCAGGACGCGCGCCGGCAGACGCCGGTGCTGATGCTGACCGCGCGCGACGCGCTCGACCAGAAGCTCAACGGCTTTGACTCCGGCGCCGACGACTACATGGTCAAGCCGTTCGCGTTGCAGGAACTCGAAGCGCGCTTGCAGGTTCTTGCGCGCCGCGGTAAAGGTGTACAAAGCCGCATTTTGCAATTGGCCGACCTCAACTACAATCTCGACACGCTGGTCGTCACCCGCGGCGGCAAGTCGATCCAGCTCAATCCGATCGGACTGAAGCTGCTGCAGCACCTGATGGAATCCAGTCCATCCGTGGTCACGCGCCAGGACCTGGAAACGCGCGTGTGGGGCGAGGAATTGCCGGACAGCGACTCGCTGCGCGTGCACATCCACGGCCTGCGCGCGGCGATCGACAAGCCATTCGACAAGCCGCTGATCCAGACCCGCCACGGCATCGGCTATCGCATGGTCGACCCCGACGCCGCGATCATGTGATCATTGCCGCGACTCGCTCGGCATAGGCTCTGATCGATGGGGAACCGCAACGCAGGGGCTCGCAGCGCGCGAACCGATTGCGCCGACCACCTGGCGCGCGGCTAGATGGCACGCATCCAATACCGTCGCCGGCTGCGCAGCCGCATCATCATTTCGTTTGCCCTGTTCGGGTTTGCGCTGACCGCGTTGTTCGCGATCGCGACGCTGTACATGCGCGCACGGCTCGAAGACCAGCTGATCAACAATACGCTGGCGCGCGAGGTCAAGAACTTCGTCGACTTCAAGCGTGAAAATCCCGATCCGAACGCGCCGTACAAGCTCAGCAGCTACGACATCGACATCAAGGGTCCGGCGTTCTTCGCGAACGTGCCGTTCTCGCGCCAGAAGTACGACGAGACCGGTGTCTATGACATCGAAGAACTCGGCAGCGAAGGCAAGATGCGGCCGTACAAGCTGGCTGTGTACAAGGATGCGGATTACTGGGCGTTCATGCGCCTGGATATCAGCACGCAGAAGTTGAACGAGCGCCAGTTGCTGACCGGCCTGGCCATCGCGGTGCTCGCGTTTGCGATCTTGTCATTGGTCATCGGCCGCTGGCTATCGCGCCGGGTCATGAGCCCGGTTGCGCACCTGGCCGAGCGCATCAGCGAAATGCGCCAGAGCGGCAAGCCCGAGCATCTGGCACCGCATTTCGCCAACGACGAAGTCGGGCAGGTCGCGGCTGCGCTCGACGGCTATTACGACCGGCTCACCGCACTGGTCGAACGCGACCGCGAATTCAACGCCGACGTCAGCCACGAACTGCGCACGCCGCTCGCGGTGATCTCGAGCACGACCGAGTTGCTGCTCTCGTCGGAGGCGATCACGGACAAGTTGCGCGACCGCCTGATGCGGATCGACCGGGCGGCGAAGCAGTCGACCGAATTGACCAATGCGCTGCTGCTGCTGTCGCGCAGCGAGCGTTCCGCGCCGGTCGACGGCGAGACGACCGATGTGGCCAAGATCGTCGATCAGGTCATCGAGGTCTATCGCTCGCATCTTGGCCGCAAGCCGGTCGACGTACGCGTCGAGATCATGCAGCCGGTCGAGGTCGTGGCGCCGTCTTCAGTCGTCGCGGTCGCGCTCGGCAACCTGATCGGCAACGCGTTCAAGTACACGCCGAAAGGCGAAGTCATCATCACGGTCGGCGCCGGCCGCGGCAAGGTGACGATCGAGGATTCGGGCCCCGGCATCAAGCCCGAGGACGCGGAGAAACTGTTCGAGCGCGGCGTGCGCGGCCAGAACTCCGCCGGCAGTAAGGGCGCCGGCCTCGGCCTGGCGATCGTGCGCCGCCTGTGCGAACTGTACGACTGGCGCGTATCACTCGCGCCGCGTCCGCAGGGCGGGGCGACGGCGACGCTGGATTTTCGCCTGCGCGCGTGAAGGTCTAAGATCTAACGCGGATTTTTAACGCGGATGCCGCGGATGAGCGCGGATCAACGCGGATAAAACGCAATGTGGTATAGCACCGGGCCTCCCGATCGCGACAACACACACTGTTCTGCTCTATCCGCGAAAATCCGTGAGTATCCGCGGCAATCCGCGTTAGAGAATCGCCCTGCACGTACTCGAGCCACCCGCGAGTATCCGGTGTCGAGCCGTCGAACAGTCCAAGAAACAACTCTTGCATTGTCCGCAGGGCGGGGCGATGGCGACGCTGGATTTTCGCCTGCGCGCGAGGTCTAAGATCCATCGCGGATTTTTAAGGCGGATGACGCGGATAGGCGCGGATCAACGCGGATAAAGCGGAATGCCAGATGGCAGCTGCACTGCGGCGCGCGACCGTACACACGGTTTTGCTCTATCTGGGAAAATCCGTGCTCATCCGCGGCAATCCGCGTTGAAAAAAGGGTTAGACGTACTCAAGCCACCCGCGAGTTTCCGGCGTCGAGCCGTCGAACAAACCGAAGAACAGTTTCTGCATGCGGCCGGTAAGCGGCCCTGGCTTGCCCGTGCCGACCGGCTTGCCGTCGACCGAGCGGATCGGCGTGATCTCGGCGGCCGTGCCGCACATGAACAGTTCGTCGCACAGGTACAGGTATTCGCGTGGAATGTCGCGTTCGACGACTTCGATGCCGGCGTCGCGTGCGAGCAGGATGATCGTGTTGCGCGTGATGCCGTTGAGCAGCGCGGCGCTGATGGGCGTCGTGTGGAGAACGCCATCGAAGACCAGGAACAGGTTTTCGCCCGCGCCTTCGCTGAGCAAACCGGTCGAGGCCAGCGCAATGCCTTCGCCGAAGCCCAGACGCCGCGCTTCGCGCGCAACGAGCTGGCCGGACAGGTAGTTGCCGCCGGCCTTCGCACCGGCCGGGAGCGTGTTTGGCGCAAAGCGCTGCCAGCTCGACACGCACGCGTCGATGCCCGCTTCGAGCACGCCTTCGCCAAGGTATGGACCCATCTCCCAGGCGGCGACCGCGACATCGGTCGGCGTGTCGGCGGACAGGCCGAACCCGCCCAGGCCACGGAACGCGATCGGACGCAGATAGGCGCGACCGAGCTGGTTTGCCTTGATCACCTCGCGCGTTGCGAGCGCAAGCTCGTCCAGCGTGTACGGGATCGGCATGTCGTATATTTTTGCAGAATGGTACAGACGCCTGAGGTGGTCGGTCAGGCGGAAGATCGCCTGGCCGTTCGGCGTTGCATAACTGCGGATGCCTTCGAACACCGACGACCCGTAATGCAGCGCGTGCGCCATGACGTGCGTCGTCGCTTCTGCCCACGGCTTGATCGCCCCGTTGTGCCAGATGTATTGCGGATATTGCTGGGCCATGAGTCGGGCTCGCGAAGTAGGATGCGCAGCGTAGCGGTCCGCTACGGCCTTGGGAAGATGCCTTACGGCCTACGGGTCGGGGTCAGCCTCGCAGGTTGCTCAGCCGCGCAGCGGCGTAAACCAACGAAGTGCGATGGGTATCGCTGCGCTCAACCCATCCTACGTTCTAAGCCTGCAGGCGCTGCCACACGGCCAGCGTCGCGCGCGCGCGATTCAGCGTATAGAAGTGGATTCCCGGCGCGCCGCCGGCGATCAGCTTGCGGCACAAATCGGCGACCACATCGGCGCCGAACTCCCGAATCGCGTCGGCGTCGTCGCGGAATGCTTCGAGGCGCTTGGCGATCCAGCGCGGGATCTCCGCGCCGCACATGTCGGAGAACCGGCGCAGCTGCGAGTACTGCGCGATCGGCATGACGCCGGGCACGATTGGCACCGTCACGCCATGCTTGCGCGCGTCGTCGACGAAGTGGAAGTAGGCATCGGGATTGTAGAAGTACTGGGTGATAGCGCCGTTTGCTCCGGCCCTGACCTTGGTGATGAAGTTGTGCAGATCGGATTGCGCGTCGCCGGCCTGCGGATGCATCTCCGGATAGCAGGCGACTTCGATGTGGAAGAATCCGTCGGATTCCTTGCGAATGAATTCAACCAGTTCGCTGGCGTAGTGGAAATCGCCATAGCTTGCCATCCCCGACGGCAGATCGCCCCGCAGCGCGACGATACGCCGGCAGCCCATCGCCTTGTAGCGCTCGAGAAGCGCACGGATCTCCGCACGTGTGCCGCCCATGCACGAAAGATGCGGCGCGG
>DASSGP010000060.1:0-2218 GCA_035693405.1 Rudaea sp.
GAGCGTTACTGGCGCGGCTTCGTCGAGCGCAGCGATGGCGTCAAACCGTGGGAAGACTACACGCCGTACGAGTGGCGCACGGTCGGCAGCTTCGTGCGCCTGGGCTGGCGCGAGCGCGCACAGGCCGCGATCGATTTCTTCTTCGCCAGCGGCGCGCGTCCACTGGCCTGGAACCAGTGGGCCGAGGTCGTCGGCCACGATCCGCGCAAACCGCGTTTCGTCGGCGACATGCCGCACGGCTGGGTTGCTTCGGACTTTATCCGCTCTGCGCTCGACCTGTTCGCCTACGAACGCGAAGCCGATCATTCACTCGTGCTTGCGGCCGGCGTGCCGGAGAGCTGGCTCGACGGCGATGGAGTCGCGATCGAACACCTGCGCACGCCGTATGGCGAGCTGAGCTACACGCTCAAGCGCATCGGTAAACGCATCGAACTGCGCGTCGCCGCGGGCGCAGCGCCGCCGGGCGGTTTCGTATTTGCCGCGCCGGTCACGGGCGCGACAAGAGTTTCAGTCAACGGCGTCGGAAAAACATCCAGTAGTGGAGAAGTACACTTCGACCGGCTGCCAGCGAGGGTCGTGATCGCGGAGTAGCCGTCCTGACGGCCGCTTTCGACCCGAACGCGACTCCCACGAGTGTCCGCTGTGAAGCAGCCTATTTTTCGCGCGGCTCGCGACGCGCTGATAGCTAGTGTTCCGCTTGGCCGCTCGCCGCGTTGCCGTCTGCCTGCGGCAGCGTCACCTTGAACTCGATCTTCGCCAACTGCTCCGGCCCTTTGCCGATCTTGCGCAGGAACGCCAGCCAGCGCGGGTCGGTATGGATCTTGTCGAACAGGTTCTCCGTCACGATCTCGCCGAGGCCACCGTCGCCGTACTCGATCGCCTTGTCGAGCCACTCGAACGCCTTGTCCGCCTCGCCGCGGTAGGCGTAGATGTAGGCGATGTTGGAGGGCGCGTCCTTCTCGTACTTCGCGATCAGCGCGGCCAGCGCCGCGTCCGAGTCGGCCTTGCGCCCCAGCGCGTGGTACGCCAGCGGCAGGCCGATCATCTTCCACACCTCGCTCGTCTCCTGCTCGATCTCCGCCAGCGCGCCCGGCGCATCGCCCTTCAACAGCAGCGCCACGCCGACTTGGCGATGCGCGCCGCCCCGGCCTGGAGCGAGGCTCAGCACCGTGCGGAACGATGCGATCGCCGCGTCGAACTGGCCGGCCATGCGCTGGTAGAGGCCCAGGTTGTACAGCGCGTTCAAATTCACCGGGTCGCGGCGAACGACAGCCTCCTCGAGCGCCAATGCCTCATCCAAGCGGCCGAGAGAGGCGAGCAGCGTGGCACTGTTGCGCAGCACATCCAGATCCGCCGGATCGAGCGCCAGCGCGCGCTGGAAGTGCTGCGCCGCACCGGCGAGGTCGTTGTCGCCGAACATCGCGATGAAGCCAAGCCGAGCATGGGCCGCTGCGTACTCCGGATCGATCGCGAGCGCCTTCATCGCCGCCTCGCGGGCTTGGGCGTACCCCTCCTTGTGGGACAGCAGGCCTTGGGTCGTCTCGTGGTAGAAGTTCTCGGCCAACGCGACCCACGCCGGCGCGTAGCGCGGATCGATCGCCAGCACCTTGCGGAATAGCGCGTCGGACTGCTGGAACGCCTCCTTGGTGAACTGCCGTCCGAGTTGGACCGCCTGCAAGTACAGCGCGTAGGCCTCCGGGTCGGTTGCGCGCGCCTTTGGCGCCGCACCGAGCAGCGTCACCTTGAGCTGTTTGACCACATCCGCCGCGATCTCGTCCTGGATCGCGAAGATGTCGTCGAGCTTGCGGTCGTAGGTCTGCGACCACAGGTGCGTGTCCGTGACGGCACGGATCAACTGCGCCGTGATCCGCACCGAGTTGCCGGACTTGCGCACCGATCCTTCCAGTACGTGTGCGACGTGCAGCGTGCGCGCGATCTCGGGGATCGCGGTGTTTTTGCCCTTGAACGAGAACGACGACGTGCGCGCCGTCACTTGCAACTGCGGAATCTTTGCGAGCAGGTTCAGCAGTTCTTCGGAGATGCCGTCGGAGAAGTACTCCTGATCCTTGCCAGAAGACATGTCCACGAATGGCAGCACGGCGATCGACTGCGCGGACACCTCCACGTCGGTCTGTGCGTTGACGCCGTGGTGCAGTACGAAGCGGTCGGTAACCAGCAGCACCACCGCAACGGCCAGCACGCCGATGATCGCGAAGTC
>DASSGP010000061.1:0-2629 GCA_035693405.1 Rudaea sp.
ACCGAGATCAAGAGTTCCGCCAAGCGCTACAAGGCCGGCGTGCTCAAGTACGCGCAGATGGGCTACTGGCAGCCCGACTACGTGCCGAAGCAGACCGACATCGTGGCGTTGTTCCGCATAACGCCGCAGGAAGGCGTGGACCCGAAAGAGGCGGCCGCGGCTGTCGCCGGCGAATCCTCGACCGCGACCTGGACGGTGGTCTGGACCGACCGCCTGACCGCCTGCGAGATGTACCGGGCGAAGGCCTACCGCGTCGATCCTGTGCCGAACAACCCGGGCCAGTACTTCGCCTACGTTGCCTACGACCTGTCGCTGTTCGAGGAAGGTTCGATCACGAACGTCACCGCGTCGATCATCGGCAACGTCTTCAGCTTCAAGCCGCTCAAGGCGGCGCGCCTGGAGGACATGCAGTTTCCGGTCGCCTACATCAAGACGTTCCGCGGTCCACCGACCGGGATCATCGTCGAGCGCGAACGCCTCGACAAATTCGGCCGGCCACTGCTCGGTGCAACGACGAAGCCGAAACTCGGTTTGTCCGGGCGCAACTACGGCCGCGTCGTCTATGAGGGGCTGAAGGGCGGCCTGGATTTCATGAAGGACGACGAGAACATCAATTCGCAGCCGTTCATGCACTGGCGCGACCGCTATCTCTACGTGATGGACGCGGTCAACAAGGCGTCGGCCGCGACCGGCGAGGTCAAGGGCAGCTACCTCAACGTCACTGCCGGCGACATGGAGGAGATGTACCGGCGCGCCGCATTCGCCAAGGAACTCGGATCCGTAATCGTCATGGTCGACCTCGTCGTCGGCTACACCGGCATCCAGTCACTGTCGAACTGGTGCCGCGCCAACGATATGGTCCTGCATCTGCATCGCGCCGGGCACGGCACGTATACGCGGCAGAAGAATCATGGCGTCAGCTTCCGCGTCATCGCGAAGTGGATGCGCATGATCGGCGTCGACCACATTCACGCCGGCACCGCGGTAGGCAAGCTCGAAGGCGATCCGCCGACCGTGCAGGGCTACTACAACGTCTGCCGCGATACGCACACGAAAGTCGACCTGCTGCGCGGCAATTTCTTCGAGCAGGACTGGGGCGCCTTGCGCAAGGTCATGCCGGTCGCATCGGGCGGCATTCATGCCGGCCAGATGCACCAGCTGCTGGACCTGTTCGGCGACGACGTCGTTCTGCAGTTCGGCGGCGGCACGATTGGCCATCCGCAGGGTATCCAGGCTGGCGCAACGGCCAATCGCGTCGCGCTCGAAGCGATGGTGCTGGCGCGCAACGAAGGCCGCGACATCGCGAACGAAGGTCTCGACATCCTGCGCGACGCCGCGAAGTGGTGCACGCCGCTGAAAGCCGCGCTCGATACCTGGGGCGAAATCACGTTCAACTACACCTCGACGGATACGTCGGACTTCGTGCCGACGGCGACGGCCAGCTGAGAGCAAAATTTTTGGACGCGGATTACGCGGATGAACGCGGATAAGAGCGGATTGAGAACGAACAAACATTAAGTGACCAGACCAAACAAAGCTCTATCGGTTTTGTCCGTGTCAATCCGCGTTCATCCGCGTTAAGAAATGGCTTTTTGAGGAGAACACGACATGCGTATCACCCAAGGCACCTTTTCATTCCTGCCGGACCTGACCGACAAGCAGATCAGCGCGCAACTGAAATACGCGCTCGACAAGGGCTGGGCGATCGGCATCGAGTACACCGACGATCCGCATCCGCGCAACACGTTCTGGGAAATGTTCGGCAACCCGATGTTCGACATCCGCGATCCGGCCGGCATCCTGAAGGAGATCAACGACTGCCGTGCGACGTTTCCGAATCACTACATCCGCGTGACCGCATTCGACTCGACGCACCAGACCGAGTCGGTCGTGTTGAGCTTCATCGTCAATCGACCGAAACAGGAGCCGGGTTTCCGCCTGGTGCGCACCGAAGAGCCGGGACGCACGATCCGCTACTCGATCGAGAGTTATGCGGTGCAGGCCAAGCCCGAAGGTCAACGCTACAACTAAAGCGATCCGATCGACGCGATCCCATGAACGCCGCCACCAACATCTCGCCCGCCGAACTCGCCGCCAACCACGGCGACCGCGATCTCGCGGCTCTGTATCGCGAAAGCGGCATCTCCGAGGTGTTCGAACAGCTCGATCGCGAGCTGATCGGTCTGGCGCCGGTGAAGTCGCGCATCCGTGAGATCGCTGCGCTGCTGCTCGTCGACAAGGCGCGCAACGCGGTCGGACTGAACGCCGGCTCACCGAGCCTGCACATGTGCTTTACCGGCAATCCGGGCACCGGCAAAACGACGGTTGCAATGCGCATGGCCGACATCCTGCACCGGCTCGGCTACACGCGCGGCAATCATCTCATCGCCGTCACGCGCGACGATCTCGTCGGCCAGTACATCGGCCACACCGCGCCGAAGACGAAAGAGGTGTTGAAGAAGGCGATGGGTGGCGTGCTGTTTATCGACGAGGCGTACTACCTGTACCGGCCCGAGAACGAACGCGACTACGGTCAGGAGTCGATCGAGATCCTGCTGCAGGTCATGGAAAACCAGCGCGACGACATCGTCGTGATCCTGGCCGGCTACAAGAACCGCATGGACACGTT
>DASSGP010000062.1:0-16921 GCA_035693405.1 Rudaea sp.
GCCTTGGCCGACAGTTCGGCGTCCGGAATGACGACTTCCATTTCCGGCAGCACCGAATAGAAATCGTAGGTTTTCTTCGGCGGCGCCGGTTTCTTGCCGGCGTCCTCGGCGACCGCCTGCTCGGATTCCTTCGGCGCGGTCGCCTCGGGATTCGGTTGTGGCAGGTTCTTCTTGCGCAGCATCGGCGCCCAGTCCTTGATCAGGATCAGCGCCGACAGGCCGAGTCCGAGCAACACGCCCAGGCACAGCCAGATCCAGGCCGGCCAGGATTGCTTCTCATTGCCGCGATAGGCCTGTTTGCCGCGTTTTGCCGCCATCACATTTTCTCCGGCGCCGATACGCCGAGCAGGTCCAGTCCATTCTCGAGTGCCTGGCGCGTGGCCATGGCCAGTGCAATGCGCGCGTCACGCAGGTCGGCGTCGTCGACGATGAACTGGTGCGCGTTGTACCAGGTGTGAAAAGCATACGCGAGCTCGCGCAGATATTGCGCGATCAGCTGCGGCTCGAGGTTGGCCGCCGCGGATTCGATGATTTCCGGATAGCGCGCCAGTTCGACCATCACTGCGCTTTCGTGCTCGTTCGCCAGCAGCGCGAGCTTTTCCAGCCCGTTGTCGCGGTTCCAGGCGAGGCCGCGCTCGGCCAGCTGGCGTTGCACGCTGCAGACCCGCGCATGCGCGTACTGGATGTAGTACACCGGATTGTCGTTGGATTGCGACAGGGCCAGATCGATGTCGAACACCATCTGCGAATCGGATTTGCGCGCGATCAGGAAATAACGCGTCGCGTCGCGTCCGACCGAATCGATCAGGTCGCGCAGCGTGACGTAGCCGCCGGCGCGCTTGGAGATCTTCACCTCTTCGCCGCCACGCATGACCGTTACCATCTGGTGCAGCACGTAGTCGGGCCAGTCCTTCGGCACACCCATGTCGAGCGCCTGCAGGCCGGCGCGCACGCGCATCAGCGTCGAATGGTGGTCGGCCCCGAGTTCGGTGATCGCGCGCCGGTAGCCGCGCTGCCATTTGGTCATGTGGTAGGCGACATCGGGCAGGAAGTACGTGTAGCTGCCGTCGGACTTGCGCATGACGCGATCCTTGTCGTCGCCGAAGTCCGTGGTCTTGAGCCACAGCGCGCCGTCCTTCTCGTAGGTGTGGCCGTGGGCGACGAGCTCGCGCACGGTCTTCTCGACAAGGCCATCGCTGTACAGCGAGGATTCGAGGTAGAACACATCGAACGGCGCAACGCCGAACGCGCGCAGATCCTCGTCCTGCTCGTGGCGCAGCCAGGCAACCGCGAAATGGCGGATCGCGTCGAGATCGGCGACGTCGCCGCTGGCGCGCACTTCGTGGCCGTCGGCGTGCACGCTCTCGCCGGCAAGATAGGCCTGGGCGACATCCTTGATGTAGTCGCCGCGATAGCCGTCGGCAGGCCAGCGCGGATCATCGGCCTCGACGCCTTTGCAGCGCGCCTGCACGGACAGCGCGAGGTTGGCGATCTGCGCGCCGGCATCGTTGTAGTAGAACTCGCGCGTGATGTTCCAGCCGGTCGCCATGAACAGCCGGGCGAGGCAATCGCCGACGGCGGCGGCGCGGCCGTGGCCGACATGCAACGGACCGGTCGGGTTGGCCGAGACGAATTCGATCAGCATCTTGCGCTGCGCGCCGGAATCGTTGCGGCCGTAATTGCGCGCTTCGGCGAGCACGCGCCGGACCTCGTCATGATAGGCAGCCGGGCTGCAGAAGAAGTTGATGAAGCCCGGTCCGGCGACTTCGACCTTGCCGATCTGATCGGATTGCGGCAGCGCAGCGACCAGCGCCTCGGCCAGCTCGCGCGGCTTGCGCCGCGCCGTCTTGGCCAGCAACAGGGCGGCGTTACAGGCAAAATCGCCGTGCTCGCGACTGCGCGTGCGCTCGATGACGAACGACGCGGGCGAATCCGGGGGCAACAAACCGTCGGCCTGCAGCTTGGCGATCGCCTGCAGGACAACGCGGCGGAGCTGATCTTTCACGCGGGAATCTCGATGAAACGCCCGCCATTGTAGTCAGGCTCGCCCGAAAGCAGAAGGTTGCGGTGCAACCGGTGGCCGCGCGAACGGTTTCCCCCGAGGGCCGCGGCCATGCTGCGCTGCGGCTGTGGATAACTTTGTGCGTAAGTCCCAGTGCCTGGCGTCAACGGTTGGCACTCAATTGCTGCCCGGTGCCCACGCTGAGCGCAAAAGCAGTATCTACGTTATTGTTTTCATGGGATAAAATTAAGTTTCGTCGACTGTAACCCGATGTAAATCTGTGCAAATTGCCGCGAATGCCGCATTGTGTATAAATCCCGCCCATAAGCTATTGTCGCGACGTAAAAAAATTGCAACATGTGTGCGATATCGTACATTGTCGCAAGTGCGTTTTCAGCAGGACCACGCGGCGTGCGGGATGCGCACGGTGCGGCAGGCGCAGGGACGCGCCGGCACTTGCGCGTTTTTTTTCAGCGCCGCGCTGCTCAAGCGAAACTTGCGCTGAGCGAGCGAAACGCGGCCAGCACGGTGGCGCCGTCGAGCTCGGCAGAACGGTTCGCCAGCCGTTCACGCAACTGCCGCGTCAACGCGGTGAGCTTCTCGGCGTTGGCCTGCTTGGCATCCTGGAAGATGTGGCGGCCGTAGTCCGAGCTGAAACGGTGCAGCTCGAAGAAGTAGCGCTCCTGCCCTTCAGTGAGAAACGTCAGCATCGGCTGAGCGGCGGCGACTGAGCCCGGATCACGTCCGCTGCGCATTTCGCGCTCCAGACACAGGCGCTCGGCGCTGGCCATGAACAGGGCAAACGGTTCGGCGACGTTTGCAGTGTCGAGGTCGGCGGCGATGAGGGCGAGTCTTTGCGCATGCTGCACGCGCGCATCGTCGCGCCAGCCGACGGCATGCTTGTCGAGCTTGACCTCGAGTTTCTGCGCGAGCGCGCCGCCCGACTGCACGACGAGTTCGGCCGGGTTGTACTCGTGCGTGGCGTCCGAAGGGCGCGCATCGAACGTGCTGCCGGAGATCATCAATTCGC
Source organism: Rudaea sp. (assembly GCA_035693405.1). Taxonomy (GTDB): domain Bacteria; phylum Pseudomonadota; class Gammaproteobacteria; order Xanthomonadales; family Rhodanobacteraceae; genus Rudaea. The sequence goes on from DASSGP010000062.1 coordinate 3,033, forward strand.
AGCCGACGAACAGCTCGCTGTTGCGCTCCGGCGTGAAGCCGCAGGCGCCCAGGATGCGGAACGTCTCCTCGACACTGGCGCGCTCGTTGCTGCCGATGCCGGCGGCGAAGTCCGGCGCTTCGCGCTGGCGCAAGTCATGTGCCGCAGCGAACAGCGACAGCAGGAACCAGTCGCGCAGGCTGAGCGCGTCGGCACCGATCGTGTCGATCATGCGGTCCAGGCGCGGCCCGAGGATTTCGAGGATGTGGCCTTCGTTGTGGTAGGCGTGGTAATCGGACCCCCACGTGCCATGCCGCAGCGCCAGCCGGCAGAACGCCATGAGGATGGCATCCTCGGCGCGCTCGACGGTCTCCGACGGCGGCAGCGCCACGCCGGCCGGCAGGCGCTTGCGGCGGTGCGCAAGCAGGGCCAGCACATCCGGGCGCCGGGCGAGTACGAGCGCGCGTGCGGTGCCCGGATCAGGCACCTGCGCTTCGATTGAGTCGGCGGGAAATTCCCGTGGGTATGCAAAGATCACAGCATGCTTCGCCGTCCACCCCGAACCGGCAGTATAGCGGCGGAGCCGCGCGGTTTATAACCAGCCGCGCTCGGCCAGCGACAGCGGTGTGCCGCCGCCGATAATGAAATGATCGAGCACCCGCACCTCGATGAGTTTCAGTGCCTGCTGCAGGTGGCGCGTGATGTCGCGGTCGGCTTGGCTCGGTTCGGCCACGCCGGACGGATGGTTGTGGGCGAAAATCACGGCGGCCGCATTGTGCGTCAGGCAGCGGCGCACGACCTCGCGCGGGTGGACGCTGGCGCCATCGATCGAGCCGCGGAACAGTTCCTCGCATGCGATCACGCGGTGGCGGTTATCGAGAAACACGCAGGCGAACACTTCGTAGGGATAGCCGCCGATGCGCGCGCGCAGGTAGTCGGCGCACGCGGCCGGATGGGTCATTGCGTCGGGCCGCTGCAGTTCGCTGGCCAGGTAGCGCCGGCCCAGTTCCAGTGCCGCCTGCAGCCGGCTCGCCGTAGCCGGCCCCATGCCGGGCTGGCCGCTCAAATCAGCTGAATCCAGGTCGAGCAGCGGTTTGAGACCCCCGTGTGCGCCGAGCAGGTCGCGCCCCAGATCGACGGCGGTGCGGCCGCGTCTTCCGGAGCCGAAGAACAGCGCCAGCAATTCGGCGTCGGACAACGCCGCTGCTCCGCGCGTCAGCAGTTTTTCGCGCGGCCGTTCTTCGGCAGGCCAGTCCCGGATGCTCATGGCCCAGTCTGCCGTCGCCAGCGGATTCGCAGCAGCCGGAAACGGCGTGAATTCCGGTAAGCTATCGCCGCGTCAATCTGTCGGTGGAATTCCTACATGGGTGAATCGGTGTTGGCCAATCTGCGGGTACTGCTCGGCGTTTCCGGCGGTATCGCGGCCTACAAGGCGGCCGAACTGACGCGGCGTTTGCGTGACGCCGGCGCCGAGGTGCGGGTCGTGTTGACCGAGAACGCCGCGCGCTTCGTTACGCCGCTGACGTTTCAGGCGCTGTCCGGGCAGCCGGTCCGAACCGGACTTTGGGACGAAGCCGCCGAGGCGGCCATGGGGCACATCGAGCTGGCGCGCTGGGCGCAACGAATCCTGATCGTTCCGGCCAGCGCGGATCTGATCGCGCGCCTGGCGCATGGATTTGCCGATGACCTGCTGACGACGCTGTGCCTGGCCAGTTCCGCACCGCTCGCGATCGCTCCGGCGATGAATCAGCAGATGTGGGCACACCCGGCCACGCAGGACAACGTCGCGACGCTGAGCGGGCGCGGCGTCGACGTGCTCGGCCCGGCCGCCGGCAGCCAGGCCTGTGGCGAATTCGGCCCGGGCCGGCTGCTCGAAGCCGACGTGATCGTCGCGGCAATCGCGGCGTTGCACGGGCCGAAGCTGCTGTCGGGGTTGCACGTGCTGGTCAGCGCCGGACCGACCCACGAAGACATCGATCCGGTGCGCTTCATCGGCAATCGCAGTTCCGGGCGCATGGGGTTTGCCGTTGCCCGGGCCGCGGTCGAACAGGGCGCGCAGGTGCGCCTCGTTGCCGGCCCGGTACACCTGCCCACTCCCGCCGGCGTGGAGCGCAGCGACGTGCGCAGCGCGCGCGACATGCGCGCCGCGGTGATGCAGCATATTCCACAAAGCGACATTTTCATTTCCGCGGCAGCGGTCGGCGACTACCGGCCCGGCGAAACCGCCGCACACAAGATAAAGAAGCAGGGCTCATCGTTGACGCTGACGCTGAACGAGAACCCGGACATCCTCGCCGAAATTGGCGCGCTGAAGCGACGGCCGATGCTGGTCGGCTTCGCCGCCGAAACCGACAACCTGGAAAAGTATGCGCGCGCCAAGCTGGCACGCAAGAATCTCGACCTGATCGCCGCCAACCGCGTCGACAACGGCGCCGGCTTCGACTGCGCCGACAACGAGCTTCTGCTGTTCTGGCCCGGTGGCTCCGAGCATCTCGGGCGCGACGACAAGCAGGTCGTCGCGCGACGCCTGATCGCGCGCGTGGCCGAACTCTTTGCCGCACGCAAACCGCCGCCGAAATCGTCGCCGCCGAGATCGTCGCAAAAGCGGCGCAACGCACGATGATCGACGTCGAGTTGAAGATTCTCGATCCGCGCGTTGGCAAGGCTATTCCGCTCCCGGCACAAGCCACGCCCGCGTCCGCGGGCATGGATCTGCGTGCCGTCATTGACGCGCCGTTGACGCTGCAGCCGGGAGAATCCGCGCTCGTCGCCACCGGCGTAGCGATCCATATCGGTGATCCGGGTTATTGCGCCGTGATCCTGCCGCGCTCGGGGCTAGGCCACAAGCATGGTCTCGTGCTCGGCAATCTGGTCGGACTGATCGATGCCGACTACCAGGGGCCGCTGATGATTTCCTGCTGGAACCGCGGTTCGATGGCCTATACCATTGCGCCGGGGGATCGAATCGCACAACTGGTTTTCCTGCCGGTGGCGCACGCGCAGTTTCGCGTCGTGGATGAGTTCGCTGCGAGCCAGCGTGGCAGCGGCGGCTTTGGCCATTCCGGTGTCGGTTGAGTCCTGGTCCGCGCGCGAGAATCGATGGAGATGGCGTCACGCATGAATCAAGGCGACCGCAACACGGCACGTGAGCGCCGCTCACCACCTCAGCGACTGCTTTCCGGCCTCGCGGAGAAGGCGCGCCAAGACGAACATCTGACCGAATTTGTCGCGGCGACGGTGCTGACGCTGATCGGCCTATTCTTTGCCTGGCAAGCTTGGCTGATCATGAGCCAGGCCGCCGCGATCACGCAGGCCGAGCAGGTGAAGGCTTGGGAAATACGCCAGCTCGGCGAGGAGGTAGCAAGAATCCGCGCGCGCGTCCAGCAGGGCGCCGACAGCGCTTCGGTCGCCAAGATCCTGGCGACTCCGTCGGATGATGCGCTGCAAGCTGCCGCCGCCGCGCTCAAGCAGGATATTCCGGAGCTTATTTCAGCGGAGTTCTTTCGCCCGGACCTCAGTGAGGTCCTGACCAGCAATTTCGCCAAGTTCGGCTACTCCAAGGCTGCCACGCTGGTGCAGGCGCATCGGCTGCAGCGCGCCGGCCCGCTGCAATCGCAGGTCGTCAGCGACAAGAAACGCGTGCTCGTGCTGGCACTGCCGGCGGCCCGCGACAAGCAGCTGGCTGGTTACGCGTATGTGCAGATGCCGATCGATCCATTGCTGCAGGTTTTCCGCCAGCAGTCCCTGTCGTCGGTACGCATCGATCTACGTCAGGGCGATGGTCGTGGTGATCTGTTGCTGGACAGCATCGGCAGCGACAACGTCAGCACACTCAACTATCCGGGTGATCCGATCGCGGACAGCATGTTCCGCATCGCCAGCGCGCAGGTCGAGCTTCCGATCCTGGTGACGCGCAAGCTGTGGCTCGTGTTGACTCTGGCGATCGGCTCCCTGGTCATCGGCCTGTTCCTCTTTTACGCGCGCAAGGTGGGTTGGGAGCGCGTGCGTGAACTGTTTGTCGTGCGCAAGATCACGCCGACACCCGTGCTGGCCCAGGTGCCGGCACAGGCGCCGTCGATGGCCGCCAAGGTCGCGGCGCTGCAGGCAAAGGCGGCAGCGCCGGCCAAGGACGGCGCGGAACGCGACACTTTCGTCGATCGCAGCATCTTCCGCGCCTACGACATCCGCGGCGTGGTCGGCAAGACGCTGACCAAGGGCGTCGCGCGCCTGATCGGTCGCGCCATCGGCAGCGAGGCGCGAGCGCGCGGTCTGCAGGAGATCGCCGTAGCGCGCGACGGCCGGTTGTCAGGACCGGAACTCGCCGGCGCGCTGATCGAAGGACTGCGCAGTACCGGCTGCGATGTCATCGACATCGGCGCCGCGCCGACGCCGGTTCTTTATTTTGCGACGTTCCAGTTGAATACCGGCTCCGGCGTCATGGTGACCGGGAGCCACAATCCGCCCGACTACAACGGCTTCAAGATCGTGCTCGGTGGCGAAACGCTGTCCGAGGATGCGATCCAGAATCTGTTCGCGCGCATCAGCGAGAGCAGGTTCGAGACCGGTAGCGGCGGCTTGCAGAGCATGAACGTGCAACACGAATACATCGAGCGCATCGCCGGCGACGTTCAGGTCGAGCGCAAGCTCAAGGTTGTCGTGGATTGCGGCAACGGTATCGCTGGCGCGATCGCGCCGGCCGTGCTCGAGGCGATCGGTTGCGAGGTCATGCCGCTGTTCTGCGAGGTCGATGGCAAGTTCCCGAATCACCACCCGGATCCGTCCGACGCCCGCAACATGCAGGACCTGATCCTGTCGGTGAAGCAGCTCAAGGCCGATGTCGGCGTAGCGTTCGATGGCGACGGCGACCGCCTCGGCGTGGTGACGCCGTCCGGCGAGATCATCTTTCCGGATCGCCTGCTGATGCTGTTCGCGCGCGATGTGCTCTCGCGCAATCCCGGCGCCGCGATCATCTATGACGTCAAATGCACGGGCAAACTGCAGCCGCTGATCCTGGAAGCCGGTGGCAGCCCGATCATGTGGAAGACCGGACATTCGCTGATCAAGTCGAAGATGCGTCAGACCGGCGCCGAACTGGCCGGTGAAATGAGCGGCCACTTCTTCTTCAAGGAACGCTGGTATGGCTTCGACGACGGCATCTATGCCGCGGCGCGGCTGCTCGAAATCGTCGCGAGCGATATCGAGGGGCGGTCACCGCAGGATGTGTTCGACGATCTGCCGAAGGGCATCAGTACGCCGGAACTGAAGATCGAGATGGAGGAAGGCGAACACTATCGCTTCGTCGAAACCTTTCAGCAGAAATCGAAATTCGACGGCGCGCGCATCACGACCATCGACGGCGTGCGGGCCGACTGGCCGGATGGCTGGGGTCTCGTGCGGGCGTCGAACACGACGCCGGTTCTGGTGCTGCGATTCGACGCGGACAACGAAGATGCGCTGTTGCGCATCCAGGCGGCGTTCCGCGCGCAGCTGCTGGCGTTGAATCCCAACCTGACCTTGCCGTTCTGACGCAGCCGTTCGCGGTGCCGCGGCCGTTCAGAGCTGGCCGGAATCCCTCTGTTCGCGCGCCTCGCGATAGTGAGCGACATCGGTTTCGAGTTTCTTCGCGGCTTCGACCTTTTCCTTCTGGCGGCGCTCGATGTAGCGGCGCAGCGATTCCTCGCTCTTGCGCAGCATCTCGATCTGTTTCGTCATGTCGTCCGGAACCTTCTTGCCGCTTCGTTCCAGGGCGGCTGCATGTCCGAGATTGTCGCTGAGCGCTTGTTCCTGACTGTTCAGGCTGTTGGTCGCCGCGCCGATGCTTTGCTCGATGCTGTCGATTTGCGCCTGACGCGCACTGACCAGTTCCTTTTCCGTCGGGAAAGCCGCCAATAGCCGGCGATCCGCTTCGGCCTGCCGGTCGGCCTCGAGTTTCGCGGCGGTTTCTGCAGCGGCAGCGGTTTCGGCCTCAGCGCGCTCCGCATCGGTCCTCGCCCGATCGATGTGCTTGAGCACCAGACCTTTGTCGTTGATGATGTCATAGCCGGACTGTATGGCACCGCTCGTCAGCGTATCGGAGTAGTGCACATCTCCCGAGGCGTCCTGCCAGCGATACTGCTTGTGGCCGGAAGCTGGAGCGGCGAAACAGGCCGAGCCCGTGGCCATCGTCAGCAACAGAGCGGCCATGTTCGCGGTGATCGAGCGCATACCCTTACCTCGACGAATTCGCCATCCAGTATATGCGACGGCCGCAATGGTTGCAGGCGCACGACGGTTCATGCGGCAACTCCGTAGCGCAGGCGGTATGCCTGCAACGCGGGACGATGAGCGCGCAGTTCGGCCATCTCGTCGACAAGAACCAGCAGTTCGTCGAGGCGCGCGACCGCAATCACGGGAATAGCGAATTCCGCCTGCACTTCCTGCGCGGCGGACAGGCTGCCCTGGCCGCGTTCCTGGCGATCCAGCGCGATCAACACGCCGGCTGCCGTGGCCCCCTGCGCGCGGATCAGTTCGAGGGATTGCCGGATCGCCGTCCCCGCCGTGATGACATCGTCGACAATCAACACGCGGCCTTGAAGTGGGGCGCCGATCAACAGGCCGCCCTCGCCGTGGGTCTTGGCTTCCTTGCGATCGAAAGCGAATGGCACGTCGCGGGCGTGTGCTTCGGCCAGCGCGACGGCCGTTGCAGCAGCCAGCGCGATGCCCTTGTAGGCTGGGCCGAACAGCATGTCGAAGGCGATACCCGATTTGACCGCAGCGTGCGCATAGGCTCGCCCGACCCGCGCGAGCGCGCTGCCCGAGTCGAACAGCCCGGCGTTGAAGAAATACGGGCTGATCCGCCCCGACTTCAGCGTGAATTCGCCAAAGCGCAGGGCGTTGCGCTGCAGTGCAAGTTCGAGGAAGTCGCGCTGATGGGGTTGCATCGGTGAGGGCTGAGGGCTGAGGGCTGAGGGCTAGGTTGCCCCAATCTCTGCGCCGCGCGCAATGTCGAATCGCCGGAGGAGCGGATTCGCGCCAAAATCGGCTAGGCTTCAGCCCTCAGCCCTCAGCCCTCAGCCCTCAAATGCGCATCATCAGCTTCAACGCCAACGGCATTCGCTCGGCGGCCAACAAGGAATTCTTCACGTGGCTGAAGAAACAGAAGGCTGACGTCGTCTGCCTGCAGGAGACCAAAGCGCAGGAAGACCAACTCACCGACGCGGCGTTCCGGCCCGACGGTCATCACTGCTTTTATCGCGATGCGACGACGAAAAAGGGCTACAGCGGCGTTGCGATCTACTCCAGGCGCGAGCCCGACGAGGTGCGCACGAAGCTCGGTTGGGCGCCATTCGACGACGAGGGCCGTTATCTGGAAGCGCGCTACGGCAAGTTGAGCGTCGTCTCGCTCTACGTGCCGTCAGGATCGTCCGGCGAGGAGCGCCAGCAGTTCAAGTTCAAGGTCATGGATTGGATCGCACCGATCTTCGCCGAATGGCTGACGACCGGCCGCCAATACGTGATCTGCGGTGACTGGAATATCGTCCACACGCGCAATGACATCAAGAACTGGACGTCAAACCAGAAGAACTCCGGCTGCCTGCCCGAGGAACGCGCCTGGCTCGACGGCCTGTTCAAGAGCGGCTGGGTCGACAGTTTCCGTGCGCTGAAGCCCGACGCCGTCGAATACACCTGGTGGTCGAATCGCGGCGCCGCGCGCGCCAACAACGTCGGCTGGCGCATCGACTACCAGATCGTCTCGCCCGCACTGCGCGCCCGGCTCAAGAGCTGCGCGATCGCGCCGTCGCCGCGGTTTTCCGATCATGCGCCGTATATGGTGGACTACATCGATGAGGCGCCGGCGCAAACGCGCGCAAGGCGGCGCTAGCCCCATGGCTCTGGCTGCCTGATGTTCACTCCGGATGGCAAACAGCGCGCACGGACGCTGACTGCAATCACGCTGCTGGGCTTTTCCTCCGGCCTGCCGCTGGCGTTGTCGGCATCGACGCTCGAGGCGTGGTGTGCGGTCAGCGGGCTCAGCCTCAAGACCATCGGCGTGCTCAAGCTGGTTGCGTTCGCCTACGTGTTCAAGTTCCTCTGGGCTGCACTGGTCGACCGCTACACGTTTCGTGGCCTTGGCCGACGCCGCAGCTGGATGTTCGCAATGCAGTTCGCGATCATCGCCGTGCTGGTCGGGATCGCCGGCTTGTCGCCGTCGACCTCGCTGCTGGCAATCGCTTTCCTGGCGATGCTGCTTGCCGCGTTTTCCGCCACGCAGGACATCGCAGTTGACGCCTATCGCGCCGACCAGCTACTGCCGCAGGATCGCGGCCTGGGCGCGGCGTTCGGGGTTGCCGGATACCGCGCCGCCATGGTCGTGTCCGGTGGCCTGGCACTGATCCTTGCCGACTACGCCGGTTTCCGTTTCGCGTACCTGGCGATGGCTGCCTTGATGGGCATCGGCCTGGTCGGCACGGCGATCGCTCCGGAGCAGATCACGCCTCCGGCTGGCAAGAGCCTTCTGGACACCTATCTGCAGGCCGTGCGCGAGCTGCTGAGCCGTCCGAAAGTCTGGCACTGGCTCGTCCTGATACTTGTATACAAACTCGGCAACGCGTTTGCGTTGAGCTTGTCGAGCACGTTCCTGCTGCGTGGCGCCGGGTACGCGTTGAGCGATGTCGGCTGGGTCAACAAGGTCTTCGGATTGGGTGCGACTCTGATCGGCGCATTCGTTGGCGGACTGTTGCTCGAGCGCTGGCCGCTATGGCGCGCTTTGCTCGTGTTCGGCGTTCTCCAGGGTCTCGGCGCACTGGGCTTTCTGGCAATCGCCGTGGGTTGGCATGGCTTCACGGCGCTGATCGTCGCAGTCGGCGCCGAAAATCTGACGTCGGGACTGGGCACGGGCGCGTTCGTTGCGCTGTTGATGGCCTTGTGTGACCGGCGCTTCAGTGCGACTCAGTATGCAGTCTTCAGTGCCCTCGACTCCGCGGGGCGCGTCTTCATCGGGCCGCTGGCCGGCTTCGTTGCGGCGGACTATGGGTGGCAAACCTATTTTGTCCTGAGCCTGGCCTGTGCGGTACCCGGCCTGTTGGTCCTCACGATGTTACGTCCTCAGTTCGACCAGTTCGATCGATTCCGCGGCGCTGCAGCAACGTCGACCTAGCGGCTCCTGCCTGGCGGGGCGTGAATTCGTCGACGATTGCTGCCAGAATTGATCCGCAAAGGTAATCGAGCGGATCACGTGCCCGACATTCTCGTTCGGAACATCGAAGAGGTCATCGCCGAGCGCATCAAGGCGATCGCGCGCGAGCGCGAGTGGTCGATCAATGATGTGATCGTGCACCTGTTGCGCCAGAGCCTGGGTCTGGCTGACGACGATATCTTTCGCCGCGAAATGCACGACATCGCCGTGATCGGCGGCACCTGGGATTCGCGCGAGACCAAGGCGTTTCGCAGCGCGGTCGAGGCGTTCGAGCAAATCGAGGGTCAGCCGCTGTTCGAGTCGATCCCGAATCCGGACGCGAATCCGGACGAAAAAAAGCCGGACGATCAGGCGCCGAAGTAGATCCCGCCGAGCACGCGCGGGCCGCGTGCTCCGGTCACGCTGGAAACACCCGGTGCGGGACGTCCGAGCATCCGCTCCCGCGCGAGCCACGCGAACAACATCGCTTCGACAAAATCCGGATCGATGCCGCGGGCCGCGGTGCTGCGCACCGCCATCGGAGCGAGCGCGCCTGCCAGGGCGCGCATCAACGCTGCGTTGTGGACCCCGCCGCCGCACACCAGGACTTCTCGCGCGTGCGGCGCGCTTGCCCGGACGGCGTCGGCGACCGTGCGCACTGTGAGCTCGAGCAGCGTCGCCTGTACGTCGGCCGGAGCGATGTCGCGGGCATCCAGATGCTGCTGCAGCCAGCGCAGATGAAATATCTCGCGCCCGGTGCTCTTCGGCGGCGGGGCCTGAAAGTACGGATCGGCCAGCATCCGCGCCAGCAATGCCGGGTCGGCTCGTCCCGATGCCGCGAACTTGCCGTCGGCATCGAATCCGACGCCGAGATGGCGTTGCGCCCAGGCGTCGAGCAGGCAGCTTGCCGGACCGGTATCGAAGCCGAGAATCGGCTCCGCGGAGGTTTCCGGCAACACCGTGATATTGGCGATGCCGCCGAGATTCAGCACGACCTGCGAGGCGCCTTGCGAACCGAGCATCGCGGCATGGAACGCCGGCGCCAGCGGCGCGCCTTGTCCGCCGGCGGCCATGTCGCGTCGGCGGAAGTCGGCGACGGTGATGATGCCCGTCGTCTCGGCGATAACGTTCGGATCGCCGAGCTGCAAGGTGTATGGCGTGGCCGTACCGGGACGATGTCGCACGGTCTGGCCATGCGATCCCAGCGCGCCCACATCTGTGGCGGCAAACCCATGCTCGGCAAGCACGCGCAGCGCGGCGGCGGCGAAAGCGCGCGCGATTTCGACGTCGAGCGCGCCGAGTTCGTCGAGCGCAATTCGGCCGTCACCCTGTGCCAGGGCGAGGATGCGCTGGCGCACGTGATCGGGGTAGGCACAGGTTGCGCTCGCATGCAGCTGCGGCGCGGGCTCGAAACTCGCCAGCGCGACATCGATGCCGTCGGCGCTGGTTCCGGAGATCAATCCGAGGTAAAGCTCGGGGGCGCCGGCCACGCTTACTTCGCCAGCGCGATTTGCGTTGCCTCGAGCGTCTTGAGTTTGGCCAGCATCGGCTGGGTCTGGCCGTGGAAGCGAGCCAGTTCGACTTGCGGCAGCGGCTCGGGTTTCGGCAAGGTCACGCTGAGCGGATCGCGGTGCGTGCCGTCGATGCGGAATTCGTAGTGCAGATGCGGTCCGGTGGCCATGCCGGTCATGCCGACGTAGCCGATCGTCTGACCCTGGCTCACACGCTGGCCGTCGCGGATCGATGCAAAACGCGACATGTGGCCATACAACGTGCTGTAGTGGCCGCCGTGCTGCAGGACGACTACATTGCCGTATCCATTCTGCCAGCCGCGAAACGTGATCTTGCCGTCGCCGGCGGCATGAATCGGCGTGCCGCTTGGCGCGGCATAGTCGACGCCGCGATGCGCGCGCATCGTGCCGAGGATCGGGTGCATGCGCCCGGCCGTGAACATCGAGGATATCCGCGTGAACTCGACCGGCGTGCGCAGGAACGCCTTGCGCAGCGGGCGGCCGTCGTCGCTGTAGAACATCGTATTGCCGGCGGCGTCGGTGTAGCGAAACGCGCTGTAGCGCTTGCCGCGATTGATGAACGTCGCGCCGACGATCTCCCCGTCGCGCAGGCGTTCGCCCTCGCGGTACACCTCGTCGTAGATCACGGTGAAGCTGTCGCCCTGGCGCAGGTCCTGGGCGAAGTCGATGTCATAGCCGAATGCGTTGGCGAGCTTGAGGACCATCGAGTCGCTCATGCCGGCCTGGGCGCCGGCATCGAACAGCGAGCGCTCGACGACACCGTGCGCGACATGCGTGCGGCGCTCGATCAGGCGGTCGACGATGCGCTGGTGCATTCCGTCCGCATCGAACGAAACAACGACGCGCGTATGATCGTCGCGGTCGAAACGCAGCCCGTGCAGGCTGCCGTCGGCCGCGCGCAGGAAGGCAAATTCATCGCCCGGATGCACGTTCTTCAGGGCCGAGGCATTGGCGCTGTTGCCGAGCAATTGCTGGAGGACGCCCGGATTCAGGCCGTTCTGGTGGAAAATGTCGCCGACGGTCTGGCCGGAGCGCACGGACACCACGCTCCACGAATCGGTATCGTCGACGGCATCGAGTGTTGCGGTATCCTCCACGACCGTCGCTGCGGGATCCTGGGTCAGCGTAGGCAGGGGCAGATTGAGCGTCGTCACCGGCGTGTCGGGCGAGCGCGTTGCGCTGGCGCCGCTGGGAACGATCGCGCCGATCACGATGACCGCTGCGCAGGCGATCCCGGCAAGCACCCAGTGTTCGCGCCGCCAGGAGGCTGGCGCAGCGACCGCGTGCTGCAACCTGCGGCTGATGCTACTTGTATAGAAGTGGAGATAGACGCGTTGTGCGCCTTGCCACGCCTGCTGCGCGGCGCGAATGATCGGGGATGGCGGGGCGCTATTTTTCGTCACGAAGGAATTCCCACAAAACGCGGCGTAACATATCGGCTCCCCACAGGCCCGTCAACGCTGATTGCAGCAAGGTTTGTGGCACGTCAAACATCTAACGAATAATTAACGGCAAGTGGTTAATCCGCACGCTGCGGCGCGCGGCACGCAGGCAAATCCAGAGGTAGGAATGAACGACATCGACAAGGCACTCGACGTGATCGGTCGCGGCGCCGAAGAAATCATCAAGCGCGAAGACCTGCTTGCCCGACTCAAGCTCGGCCGCCCGCTGCGAATCAAGGCCGGCTTCGATCCGACCGCGCCGGACCTGCATCTGGGCCATACCGTCTTGCTCAACAAGATGCGCCAGTTCCAGGATCTGGGACATCAAGTGATTTTCCTGATCGGCGATTTCACCGGCATGATCGGTGACCCGAGCGGCAAGAATGTGACGCGCAAACCACTCACGCGCGAAGACGTGCAGGCCAACGCAGAAACGTACGCGGCGCAGGTTTACAAGGTGCTCGATCGCGAACGCACCGAGCTGCGCTTCAATTCCGAATGGTTCGGCGCGATGAGCGCCGCGGACATGATCAAGCTGGCGGCGAAGCACACGGTCGCGCGCATGCTCGAGCGCGACGATTTCGACAAGCGCTATAAAAGTGGACAGCCGATCGCGATTCACGAGTTTCTGTATCCGCTGGTGCAGGGCTACGACTCGGTCGCGCTGAAGGCCGACGTCGAACTCGGCGGCACCGACCAGAAGTTCAACCTGCTGGTCGGTCGGCAGTTGCAGGAGGATGTCGGCCAGCCGCCGCAGATCGTGTTGACGATGCCGTTGCTCGAGGGCACCGACGGCGTGAACAAGATGTCGAAGTCGCTCGGCAACTACATCGGCATCAACGAGCCGCCGAACGAGATCTTCGGCAAGGTCATGCGTCTGTCGGACGACCTGATGTGGCGCTACTACGAGCTGCTTTCGTTTGCCAAGTCCCTGGGTGACCTGAAACAGATGCGCGAGGCCGTGCTCGCGGGCAGGAATCCGCGCGACTACAAGATGGAACTGGCCAGCGAGTTGACGGCGCGCTTCCACGGCCAGCAGGCCGCCTTGGCAGCTGTCGCGCACTGGAACGAAGTCGTGCAGGGTGGCGGCGTGCCGCAGGACATTCCGGTTATCGATATTGCGGTGCCGGCCGGCGGAATCCGCATCGGCGCCCTCTTGAAGGCAGCGGGCCTGGCGCCGAGCACGTCGGAGGCGTTGCGCAAGCTCGGCGAACGCGCCGTTCGCGTCGATGGCAACGTGGTCGACGACCGCGAATTGACCCTGCAGGTCGGCGCCGAACATCTGTTGCAGCTTGGCAAACGCGGTTATTCGCGCGTGCGCCTGATCGCAGCTTGAGCGCGCCCGCTGAAAGATTTGTTTTCAGCTCGTTGACGAACCCGGATCGAGATGTATAATACGCGGCTCCCTCGGGCGAAACGCTCTTGGGCTACCGGATGTGAATCTGGTGCGAATCGGATCTTTGACAGTGTGCGCAGGTGACTTGTGTGGGCGCCTTGGGATGGATGCAAGTCCATTCGAATCAAGAGCGTCCCAAGCCTCGGTCCTCGGGTTGCAGAACCTGAAGGATCGTAATTTGAGTAATCAAAGTAGCTTAGGTCACTCTCTAAAGTATTGGGTTGGAGGAACGCAAGTTCCGAAAACTTAGCAATTTCAACTGAAGAGTTTGATCCTGGCTCAGAGTGAACGCTGGCGGCATGCCTAACACATGCAAGTCGAACGGTAACAGGCCCGCAAGGGTGCTGACGAGTGGCGGACGGGTGAGGAATACATCGGAATCTGCC
>DASSGP010000063.1:0-5983 GCA_035693405.1 Rudaea sp.
GGCGTGCCGGGCCTTGCCATCCACCTCGACATGCCGCCGCGTTTCTCGGTCGACGATCCGTTGCGCGCGCAGGTGCTGTTGCGCTGCGCCCAGGAAATCATCACCAATACCGTGCGCCATTCCGGCGCGCGCAACCTGTGGTTGCGCTGCGAGCGCACGGATTCGAACGAACTGGCGATACACGCACGCGACGATGGCCGCGGCGCCGGTCAGATGCAGCAGGGCAATGGCCTGACCGGCATGCGCGAGCGCCTGGCGCAGGTTGGCGGGCGCCTGGACATCGTGACTGGGCGCGACGCGGGTTTCGCACTGGATGCATGGCTGCCGCTGGAGGCCAATCGATGAATGTGGCGCGCAATATCTCGGTCTGCCTGGTCGACGACCAGACCCTTGTCCGGCAGGGTATCCGCTCGCTGCTGGAACTGTCCGACGAGATTCGCGTCGTCGCCGAGGCGGCGGACGGCATACAGGCACTGGACATCGTGCCGAAGGTCAAACCCGACGTGGTTCTGCTCGACATGCGCATGCCCGGCATGTCGGGTCTGGACGTGCTCAATGCACTCGCCGCGCGCAACGCCTTGCCGCCGACGATCATCCTGACCACGTTCGACGACGACCAGCTCGTGCTGGCCGGTCTGAAAGCCGGCGCGCGCGGTTATCTGCTCAAGGATGTCTCGCTCGATCAACTCGTCGATGCGGTAAAGGCCGTTGCCGCCGGCGGCTCGCTGGTGGCGCCGGTCGTCACCCAGCGCCTGCTTTCGGGCCTCGAGCGGATGCATAACGACTTCACCAGCCTGGACCGCCCGGACCCGCTGACCGAGCGTGAAACCGAGATCCTGCGGCTGATGGCCGGCGGCTACAGCAACAAGGAAATCGCCAATTCGCTCAGCGTTGCGGAAGGCACGGTAAAGAATCACGTGTCCAACATCCTGTCCAAGCTCGGCGTGCGCGACCGGACCCGGGCAGTTCTGAAGGCATTCGAGCTGGGAATAGTTTGAGAAGCAGGGGCTAGGGACCAGGGGCTAGGGGCTAGGAAGAGCTGCCTTTCCCTGGCCCCTAGTCCCTGGTCCCTAGTCCCTGCACTCAAGGTAGCCTTCCCGCGCCAGAGCCAGTACCATCTGCGGTTTGATGCCCCGGGGTGGGGCGGTTGGCACGTGCGCCGGAGCAGCTACACGCCGGTGGCGTGCGACAATGCATTTGTTGCGGCGGTGCGGGCTGCACCACGCACCCGTCTAGAACTTGTGGAGAACTGAGGGATGATGCGTCTGCTTGAGGTAATCGTTGCGCTTCTGATCGTGGCCGTGCTCGGCGTGCTGTTTGGCGTCGCCCTGCCGGACCACCGGCACATCGAACGCAGTACCGAAGTCAGCTCTCCCGTCCGCCAGATCTACGACGTGATCAGCGGCTTTCATTCCTATCCTTCGTGGACGGCCTTGCGCGCCTATGATCCGAAGGTCCAGTTGAATCTGGTCGGCCCGGATCAGGGCAACGGTGCCAGCGTCAATTGGGTCAGCGGCGATCCGCGCATCGAGAGCGGCAGCTACACGGTTACCGACGCGCAGCAGGACCAGCTGGTCAAGTGGGCGATCGTCAACGACTGGCGCGGCGAGAACAAGCAGTACACCCTCGAGATCAAACCGGCCGCGAACGGCAAGACGGTCAAGATCACGATGGGCTACGACGTCGACTACGGCTGGGACCTGCAGGGGCGCTACGCCGGCATGTACCTGGAAGGCGAGCCGGCGACGCAGATCCAGATCCACCTGACCAAGCTGCAGGACATGCTCGCCACGTTCCCGATCGTGGACTACAAGGACACGCAGATCGACATCAAGGACGTCGCTTCGCATCCGACCCTGTTCGTTTCGACGACCGCCAAGCGCACGCTGGACGAAGTCGCAGACGCAACCGACAAGGCCGTCGCGCTGATCCAGGGCGTCGTCAAGAAAGACAAGCTGACCGTCAGCGGGCCGCGCACCACGATCACGACGAACTGGGGCGACGAGAACTACGATTTCGACATTGCCTTGCCGGTCGACCGCAACGATGGCCCGCTGACCGATCCGGTGAAGGCCGGTACGAGCTACGGCGGGAGGGCTCTGGTGACGACCTTTACCGGCTCGCCGGCCCAGCTGCCTCTGTCACGCCTTATGCTCAAGGCCTATGCCGAAACCCACGGCTACTCGTTCGACGAGAGCGGCGAGGGTAATGGGCGGCCATTCGACGAGCTGACGAGCCAGCCCGGAGCGGCCGAAGACGCTCAGTCGTTCAACGTTTACCTGCCGATCCAGTAGCAGTAAGGACATCCAATGCCGGATTCCCGCCCGAGGGGCGGGATCCGGTGGCGGCGCGCGGGAACTTTTCGCGCTGCCTGAGGTATTTTTGCAGCGCTAGGGAAGCTCTGAACAAGTCTGCATAGGCGGCATGATGTCCAGAAGGTTCGCAGGTCGCGTTGCGTGGCGCCGCCCAGGCTGGCTGCCTGGGCAAGCCGCGTGGCGCGGGCTGAGGACCTTCTGGACATCACCCCGGCACTACAATTAGAGCGTTGGGGCCGATCTGTCTGCGCGCAGCTCATCGGCGCGCCGGCTCGACAGACGGCCAGTCTGCCTTCGCCGTCGCGCCTCGATCTGCACACAGACAGATCGGTGACGCCTGTGCAGACTTGTTCAGAGCTTCCCTGCTGCATCCGATGAAGTAAGTCTGCGTGCTACCGCACGAAACGCGCCCCCGGGCGTGCACGGTGGCAGCGCTCCCGATATTCGTGTTCTGAACTTGCGAGGACTGGTGATTCGACATGATTGAAACCCGTCAACTTACCAAACGCTACGGCGACCTGACGGCCGTGGACAACATTTCCTTCAAGGTGGAAACCGGCCAGGTCCTCGGTTTCCTCGGCCCGAACGGCGCCGGCAAGTCGACGACGATGAAGATGATCGCCGGCTTCCTCGCGCCGACATCCGGCAGCGCGAGCGTCTGCGGATTCGACGTCGGCGACCAGCCACTCGAAGCCAAGCGCGTCGTCGGCTACCTGCCGGAAGGCGCTCCGAGCTACGGGGAGATGACGCCGCGCCAGTTCCTCGGCTTCATCGCCGACATGCGCGGCCTGACCGGCGCACGCCGCACGCAGCGCATCGACGACGTGATCGAGCGCCTGCATCTGAACGGCGTGCTCGAACAGCCGATCGAAACCCTGTCGAAGGGTTTCAAGCGCCGCGTCGGCCTGGCCCAGGCAATCGTCCACGATCCGGCCGTGCTCATCCTCGACGAACCGACCGATGGCCTCGATCCGAACCAGAAGCACGAAGTGCGTTCGCTGATCAACGCAATGGCGAAGGACAAGACAATCGTCGTGTCCACGCACATCCTGGAAGAAGTGCACGCCGTGTGCACGCGCGCGATCATCATCGCCCAGGGCAAGGTGCTGGCCGACGCCACGCCGGCCGAACTCGAAGCGCGCTCGCGCTATCACCAGGCCGTCTCGCTGACGACGACGAATGTCGCCGCCGCGAAGGAAGCGCTGTCGCGCGTGGCCGATGTCGCCGCGGTCGAGATCGACCCGCAGGATCATCGCCTCACCGCGTTCCCGAAGCCGGGCAAGCAGATCTTCGGTGCGATCAGCGACCTGCTCAAGGCCCAGGGGATTCCCGTCAGCGAGTTGCAGCTTGAAAGCGGCCGCATGGACGAGGTGTTCCGCACCATCACGCAGGGCGAAACCGCGGAGGCGCGCGTATGAACCGTTCGATCATCACCGTGTTCAAGCGCGAGCTCGCCAGCTATTTCGCCACGCCCGTCGCTTACGTTTTTATCGTGATCTTTCTCCTGCTCGCGGGCGCATTCACGTTCTATCTCGGCAACTTCTACGAACGCGGTCAAGCCGACCTGCAACCTTTCTTCAATTTCCATCCGTGGCTGTACCTGTTCCTGGTGCCGGCGGTCGGAATGCGGCTTTGGTCCGAGGAACGCAAGAGCGGCACGATCGAATTGCTGCTGACCCTGCCGGTGACGATGTGGCAGGCGGTGGTCGGCAAGTTCCTCGCCGCGTGGGCATTCATCGGCGTGGCCCTGATCCTGACGTTTCCGATCTGGATCACGGTCAACTACCTCGGTGCGCCGGACAACGGCGTGATCTTCGCCAGTTACCTCGGCAGCTTCCTGATGGCCGGCGCGTTCCTGGCGATCGGCTCATGCATTTCGGCAAGCACGCGCAACCAGGTCATCGCCTTCATCCTTACGGTCGTGGTCTGCTTCCTGTTCCTGCTCGCCGGATTCCCGCTGGTCCTGAATTTCTTCAGCGCCTGGGCACCGCAAGGGCTGGTCGACGCGATTGCCGGGTTGAGCTTCCTGACCCACTACGCGTCGATCGACAAGGGTGTGATCGATCTGCGCGACCTGATTTATTTCCTGCTGATCATCGCGTTCTGGCTTTATGCCAGCGCCGTCGTCATTGACCTGAAAAAAGCAGACTGAACCCATGACCGCTCATAGAAAACTCCTGACCGGAAGTGCGTTGGCCGCGCTTGCCGTATTGCTCGTCGCGGTGATCCTGGTGAGCAACGCGTTGTTCCGCGGCGCGCGCCTGGACCTGACCCAGAGTCATTTGTATACATTGTCGACCGGAACGAAGAAGATACTGTCGTCGATCGACGAGCCGATCCATCTTTACCTGTTCTATTCCGACAAGGGCACGCAGAACCTTCCGGCGCTGCGCACGTATGCGCAGCGCGTGCGCGAGATGCTCGAGGAAATGAGCACGCGCGCGGGCGGCAAGATCAAGCTCGACGTCGTCGATCCGCTGCCGTTCTCCGAAGACGAGGACCGCGCGACGGGGTTCGGACTGCAGGCCGTCCCGACCGGGCAGGCCGGTGAAAACATCTACTTCGGCCTGGCCGGCACGAACTCGACGAACGGCAAGGCCGTCATCCCGTTCATGCAGCCGGACAAAGAAGCGTTCCTCGAGTACGACGTCGCCAAGCTGATCAACGAGCTGGCGGTCGCCAAGAAGGCCGCGGTTGGCCTGATCACCGGCCTGCCGATGAGCGCGAGCTTCGATCCGCAGACGCGGCAGATGCGCGAACCGTGGGCCGTCGACACACAGCTGCAGCAGTCCTTCGACGTGCGCCAGTTGAGCGCGCCGTCGCTGAAGACAATCGACAAGGACATCGGCGTTCTGGTCCTGATCCACCCGAAGAACCTGACCGACGACGCGCTGTATGCGATCGATCAGTTCGTGATGCGCGGCGGACACCTGCTGGTGTTCGTCGATCCCCAGGCCGAAGCCGACGACTCCGGCGCCGACCCGAACAATCCGCAGGCGGCAATGTTCGCGAACAAATCGTCGGATCTGCCGAAGCTGTTCAAGGCATGGGGCGTGCAGTACGACCCGAACAAGGTCGTGATCGACCGTACACGCGCCTTGCAGATCAGCATGAGCCAGGGCGCGCCGCCGGTGCGCGATGCGGCGATTCTTGGCCTGAGCAAGCGCGACCTGAATCCGAACGACGTCACCACGGCCAATCTGGATACGATCAATATTTCCTCAGCCGGGTTCTTCCAGCTCGAGAAGGATTCGAAGAACAAGCTGGTTCCGTTGATCCAGTCGAGCACCGACTCGATGACGGTCCCGAGCGAACGCGTGAAGTTCCTGCCGGATCCGAGCCAGCTGCTGGCCGGCTTCCAGCCGAGCGGCGAGAGCTACGTTATCGCCGGGCGCCTCGAGGGCAAGTTCTCAACGGCGTTCCCCGATCGCAAGGACGAAGGACACCTGGCGGCAGCAAAAGACGACGGTGTCGTCGTGCTGGTCGCCGACACCGACATGCTGAGCAACCGCTTGTGGGTGCAGATACAGCCGTTCTTCGGCCAGAAGCTGATGAACGCTTTCGCGAACAACGGCGACTTCTTCGTCAATTCGGTCGACAACCTGACCGGCTCGTCCGATCTGATCTCGATCCGCGGCCGGGCGACGTCGCAGCGGCCGTTCACGACC
>DASSGP010000064.1:0-11608 GCA_035693405.1 Rudaea sp.
CTGGAACGGGCTCATCGTGCCCGGATCGACGTTGATGTAGGGATCGAGCTTCATCATCGTCACGCGCAGGCCGCGCGCTTCGAGGATGGCAGCCAGCGAGGCGGAGGCGATGCCCTTGCCCAAGGAGGACACCACACCACCGGTGACAAAAATCAGGGGAGTCATGACGCAGCACAATTCCGATGCTGGTAAAGCGATAGTTTACCGGCTCGGAACGATCCCGGCGAGTTTCCGCCCCAGCGCCTGCCGGGAAGGTCCGGAGAAAACGCTCCGATACGTGAGCCAGCGCACGGGTAAATATCTGTAACTTCCTGTAATCTATTGTAAGTTCTGGTGTTCCCAACCGGAGCCGCAGCGCGCCATCCGAGCGCCTGCAACCTGATCGCCTTGAGGGAAGCACCTCTGAATACTCATCTGCGCGGCGAAGCCGGCGTACTCGTGGTCGCTGGCACGCGTCCAGAGTGCTTGAAGCTCGCCAGCCTTGTCACCGCCTTGCGCGCGAGCGACGGCTGTACGCCTTCGCTGCTCAACAGCGGGCAGCACGATAGCATGGTGCGGCGCACATTCTCGCATCTGGGCATCGAATGCGATCTGGCGCCCGGACAATTGGTGCCGATGTCGCTGTCGCACGCCGTGCGTGCGCTGCGCGAACGCATCCGCGGCATTGCCTTGTCCCAAAGAACCGCGTTGCTCGTTGCCCAGGGCGACACATCCACGGCTTATGCGACCGCGCTCGCCGCGCGCGACCTCGACTTGCCGCTTGCCCATGTCGAAGCCGGTCTGCGCAGCGATCACCCCTGGCGGCCGTTCCCCGAAGAGTTGTTTCGGCGTCGCATTGCTCCGATCGCCGCGCTGCACTTCGCCCCGACCGTGGCGGCGACACGCAACCTTCTTCGCGAAGGCGTTCCTGCAACACGCGTATTTCAGGTCGGCAACACCGTCGTCGACCTGTTGCGTGCTGAAGTCGAAAATTTGGTGCCGACGCCGCTGACGTTTTTGCCTGAAACGCCGACCATCGCCACCCTGACCCTGCACCGCCGCGAAAATTACGGCCGAGGCCTGGATGTCGCCTGCGCCGCGGTGCTCGACGTGCTCAACGCCGACCCTGATCTCGGTCTTGTCTGCCCGGTGCATCCGAATCCTGCCGTGGGCGCCCGTATCCGCCGCCATCTGCAGGGGCATCCGCGAATAGCCCTGGTCGAGCCACTCGACTACCGCAACTTCATCGCCCTGCTGCTGCGTTCGCGTCTGGTCATCACCGATTCGGGTGGCATCCAGGAAGAGGCGCCTTACCTGGGCGTGCCGGTTCTCGTGGTCCGCGAGAACACCGAGCGCCCCGAGAGTGTTGCGCTTGGTTGTGCCCGGCTCGTACCGCTCGACCGCGAACGCATCGCGGCCGGCGCCCTGGAAATGCTTGCTCAACCGGCATTGCCTCGCCTCCCCTTCGCGGTCGAAGCGGCCTACGGCGACGGCCGCAGCGGCGAACGGATTGCCGGAGAGCTTGTCCAGTTCCTGGCACGCCGTCGCGGCTTCGCACCGGCAGCGGCGACAGCCTAGAACTGCATTTGTATACCATGATTCCCTTTGCACACGACCGTGATCGCGCTTTGGCCGGCGCAGCACGCACGGCGGCAGCGCGCATCGGCGCCTGGCTGCTTTCGCCGCAAGTGCAATTGCGTGAAGGCGTCCATGCCGGCGCCATCGCCGGAGCAATGGACAGCGCCGGGCGCGCCCGCTATGTCTATCCGGAAATCACGGGCTACTACCTGCATTGGCTCGCGGAGGCGCACCTCTGCCAGTCCCGCGACGACCTGGGTGTTGCCGCAGCGCATGCCGCCGAGTGGAGCGCGCGCCAGTTCGATGACGGCGCTCTGGCACAAACGCGCTCGTACCTGGACGCCGACACCGTGGACTGGCGCAACGATGCGGTGTTTTTCTTCGACTTCGCGATGCTGCTGCGCGGCCTGTGTGCCGCGGCGCAAGCGAATTTGATCGCGTTGCCACATGGCGTCGTCCGGCGCTTGATCGAAGAGCTCGACAAATTTGCCGGCGTCGACGGCGAAGTCCGCGCCGCGCGTCTTATCAATGCTGGCGCCGCCCTGCCTGCAAGATGGTCGACAATCGGGGGGCCGTTCGAGGTCAAGGCGTGCTCGCGCGTGCTTCTCGCCGGCCGCCAGGCCGAACTGCCGGCGAAGCTGTCCGCCGCGTGCAAGCGGCTGATCGATCGTTACGCGCCGCATACCGCGACGCTCGCGCTCGAGATGCTCCATCCGACACTCTATTTCGCCGAAGGCATGCTGCTCGCCCGGCCCGGCCTCGCAGGAGAAGTTGCCGGACTGCTGGCTCGTGTGCTTCGTCTGCAGCGTGACGACGGCAGCCTGCCCGAAGCCGAGCATGGCTCGGACCTGCCGCGCAGCGACATCATTGCCCAGGCCCTGCGCATCGGCCTGCAATTGCGCGCCCAGTCGGCCGAACGCGCGCCGGACGATCGCGCACTCGGACTGCTTGCCGGCGCGTTGCTGAGCCGGGTCGGTGCCGACGGCAGCGTGACCTTTCGCAACGATGTCGCCGATCGGGAACCGAATGTCTGGTGCTCGATGTTTGCCGAGCAGGCGCTGCGCTGGTATGCGCAATGGTGCGAAGGTGCAACCCTGCCTGCTGTCGAGTGGCTCGTATGACCGGAACGGCGCTCGCCGTCTGGAAGCGACGAATCGGCACTCTGATGCGCATGAGCCGCTGCGTGCTGCTCGGTCTGGCGCTCGCGGCGGCCGGGTTGCTGGCGCGGCGCCGCGTGCGGGGTCCACTGCCGTCGCTGTCGGCAGGCTGGAAGCCGGGGTTGAGCGTCATCGTGCCGGAGCGCGGCACGCCGGATCTGCTCGCCGAAACGCTCGCGGCGCTGATGCAGGCGCTGGACCGCCTCGACGAGCCAGCCGAGGTCATCGTCATCGTCAATGGCGCCGCGCGCGGCGACTATGCTGCATTGTGCACAAAGTATCAGAAGGCCGACTGGCAGTTCCATGAGCGGGCTCTGGGCTTCAACGGCGCGATCGCCGCCGGACTCGTGCGCGCAAGTCACGATTGGACTTATCTCCTCAACAGCGACATGCGCCTCGAACCGGACGCATTGCGTGAGGTCCTCGCGCAACGGCGGCCTTGGGTGTTCGCGATCGCCTCGCAGATTTTTTTCGCCGATCCGAACCGGCGTCGCGAGGAGACTGGTTGGTCCGATTTCCACCCGAATCCGCTGACTCCCGAAGTCTACGAGCGCGATCCCGGTCCCGCCGCGCGCATGCTGCGCGGCTCGCTGTATCCGGGCGGCGGTTCTTCGCTGTGCCGCACCGGGACATTGCGCAAGTACGTGCGCGCCAGCGCCGATTACCGACCGTTCTATTGGGAAGACGCGGACTGGGGCGTACGCGCCTGGGCCGACGGCTGGGAAGTGCTGTTCTGCCCGACATCGCGCGCGTGGCACCAGCACCGCGGCACCATTCGCCGCTACTACGAGGCGGCGGAAGTCGACCGCATCATTGCGCGCAATGCTCTACTGTTCGACTTGCGTCACGCCTGGAGTGGCCGACGCGCCGGTGCCCTGCTGCGCGCGGTTGCGGCAACGGACGTACGCTCACGAGCCGAACTGTCGGGTTTCGGCACGGCGTGGCGCGTGTTTTGCGCGCGCTTGGGGACCTTGCGTGCGCGGCAGCGCGGCCTGCGTTTCGAAACGCTGACGCTCGACCGCTGGTATGACCCGGCGCCGGAACTGACTTCTTCCTTGCCGGCGCCGCGTCGCCCGCGCGTGCTGCTGGTATCGCCGTTCGCGCTTTTTCCACCGGCGCACGGCGGCGCCCGGCGCGTGGCCGAGCTCACTGCCCGTCTGCGCAGTCGCGTCGATTTCCTGCTCCTCGGCGACGAAGGTTCGCTGTATGGGCCCGAAGCGGAGCCTTGGATCGATGGCATGCGCGCCGTGCGTTTCGTCGAGGGCCGCGGCGACCAGCGCGGCGTGATACCGCCACTGGAACAGCGCCTCGACCGGCACGTCTGGCCCGGCTTGTGCGAAGCGCTCGCGCGCATGATCGAGCGCTACGACCCGGATATCGTGCAGGTCGAATTCATGGAGCTTGCCGCGCTCGCGGCGGCGCGCAGTGGCCGCGCCCGCTGGCTGCTCGCATTGCACGACGTCTACATTTCCGGCGATCCACAGAATGCATCCAGCGACGCGGCACAGCGCACGACAATGGAGCGCTTCGACGCGTTGACCGTCTGCTCGGCCGAAGACGCGGCGCTCCTTCCGGCTTCGGCGCCGGTGACGATGATCGGCAACGGCGCCACGGACCGGCGCAGGGCGTATCGGCCGTCGCCGGAGTCTCCGCGTCTGCTGTTCATGGGTCCGTTCCGCTATGCGCAGAATCGCGACGGCATCCTTGAGTTCCTCGGCACGGCGTGGCCAGCCCTGCGCAGCCGGTTTCCCGACCTGGTCCTGACGATACTCGGCGGCGCCGAATCGGCGGAAATCGCCGCGGCCGAGCCGAGCCTGGTCCAGCCAGGCATCGAACTCGTGACGGCGTTCGTCGATCCAACGACGTATCTCGAGCAGTGTACTTTGACGATTAATCCACAACGCAACATTCGCGGTTCCTCGATCAAGCTGATCGAGTCGCTGCTCGCCGGAAGAGTCTGCGTGAGCACGGCCGATGGCGCTCGCGGCTTCGCCGACTCCGGCCTCGAGGGTCTCGTGCTGGCGCCGGGGATCGCGACGATGGCGGCGCCGATCGCCGCGCTGCTTGCCGATCACGGCGACCGGCGCCGGCGCGAGCGCAGCGACGACACGCGCCTCGACACGTTCACCTGGAATACCATGGCCGAACGCCAGTTCGATCTGTACCGTCGGCTGCTCGGTCCCACGGAATCGCCATGAACTCCGCACATTTTTCCTACGACGCGATCGCCGAAGTCTATGCGACCGACATGGGCCAGAGCATGCCGTTCGACGATGTCGGCTGGTACCGTCAACAGTGCCTGACGCGCGGCGGCCGGGCGCTTGAACTCGGCTGCGGGACCGGGCGCATCCTGCTCGAACTGCTCGCGGCTGGCATCGATGCGATCGGCGTCGATCGTTCGCTGCCGATGCTGCGGCGACTGCGCCGCGACGCTGCGCCGCGCGGCATCGACGCTCGCGTGGCGCAGATGGACTTGCGCCAGCTGGCGCTGGCCGACGAGTTCCGCATCATCCTTGCGCCGTATTCGCTGATCACCTATCTCACGGATCCTGCCGCCGCGGTCGCCGTGCTTGCGCGCCTTCACGAACTGCTCTCCAACGATGGCCGCGTGGTGATCGATGCGTTTGTGCCTCAGCCCGTTGTGAGTTTCGCCGAGTTTCGGCTCGACTACCGGCGCCCACACGGCACGGAAACGCTCGAACGCCACAAACGCATCACGGCGAACGCCGACGGGACCAATCGCATCGAGCGATGCTATCGCTTGTCGGGCGCCGACGGGCATCTGATCGAGGAGTTCCACACCGACGAAACGATCCGGCCGTACACGGCTGCCGCACTGAGTGCGCTTGCCGACAGCGCGGGACTGCGTGTCGAAAGCCTCGTCTTCGACTATGGTGCTGCCGCCGAATCCGCACATGCACGGTTTGCGTCAGCGATACTGGCTGCCGCGTGACGGACAGGGCCGGGGCGGCGGCACAGAAAAACGCCCCGGCTCTCGCCGGGGCGCTTCCATGTCCACACCAGGTTGGTCAATGAATCGGCGTCTTGCCCTTGCTGGCTTTGCCCGACTTGGTCGAAACACGCGTCGACGTCTGGGCGGGTGCGGCCGTGGTCGTTTGTGCCGACGTTGTTGTCGTGGTCGTCGTTCCGCCATTACCGAGCACCGAATTCGTGTTGGCCATGCCGTTCGAGTTCTGAACATGGGAGATGGCATTCGCGTTGGCGTGAACTGCGCCTTGCGACTGCGAGCGTGCGACGTCGCGAACCGCCGGGCCGACGGGCGAACTGCCCATCCGGGCGCCTTGTGCCGCAGCCGAAACCGCCGCGCCGTGTCCTGAACCTCCTGCGCCGTGACCTGCTGCCCAGGCCGGGGTGATCATCGTGGCGACGATGATGCCGAAAAGAATCTTGCGCATTATCTGTACTCCTGAATATGACTGGAAATGCCGTTCCCCGAAAACGGCAAAACAGACCGTATCAGCGCCTATCGATACGCGTGCTGAACCGCTGCGCGCGTCAACGCGTGATTAACTTTCTCTTGACCTTGCCTGACGGCGCAGCCATCCTGCCGGGCGCTTCCGTGCATCACGCACGGCGAACTTTCCAAGGAACAGCAGCAACACATGAGCAGCAGATACAACGCCGCCGACATCGAAGTCCTGTCCGGCCTGGAACCGGTCAAGCGCCGCCCCGGCATGTACACCGACACGACGCGGCCGAATCACCTGGTCCAGGAAGTCGTCGACAACTCGGTCGACGAAGCGCTGGCCGGACACGCGCACACGGTCGACGTCATCGTCCATACCGACGGCTCGATAGAAGTCAGCGACGATGGCCGCGGCATGCCGGTTGACATCCATCCCGACGAAGGCATTCCCGGCATCGAATTGATCCTTACGCGGCTGCACGCAGGCGGCAAGTTCTCGAACAAGAACTATCAGTTCTCCGGAGGTCTGCACGGCGTTGGCGTATCGGTCGTCAATGCGCTGTCGTCGCAGGTCGAAGTCACGATCCGGCGCGACGGGCAGATCTACCGGATGGATTTCCGCAATGGCGATCGCGCGACC
Source organism: Rudaea sp. (assembly GCA_035693405.1). Lineage (GTDB taxonomy): Bacteria > Pseudomonadota > Gammaproteobacteria > Xanthomonadales > Rhodanobacteraceae > Rudaea. The sequence continues at coordinate 6,782 of DASSGP010000064.1, forward strand.
GACCTGAAGGTCGTCGGCAGCGTCGCGAAGAAGCAGACCGGCACCACGTTGCGATTCTGGCCTGATGCGAAATATTTCGACTCGCCAAAGATTTCGCTGCCGAAGCTCAAGCACGTTCTGCGCGCGAAGGCCGTGTTGTGCGCGGGCCTCACGGTGCGCCTCACCGATGCGGCGACCGGCGAGAAAGAGGAATGGCATTACGAGGACGGACTGCGCGACTACCTGCGCTCGATGCTCGGCAATACGGAGTATCTGCCCAGCGAGCTGTACCTGGGATCGCTCAAGCGCGACAACGGCGCCGTCGACTTCGCGCTCGCCTGGCTGCCGGAAGGCGACTTGACGCAGGAATCGTACGTGAACCTGATTCCTACGGTGCAGGGCGGCACCCACGTCAACGGACTGCGCAGCGGACTAACCGAGGCGCTGCGCGAATTCTGCGATATCCGCAATCTTCTGCCGCGCGGCGTCAAGCTGGCGCCCGAGGATGTCTGGGACCGGTTGTGCTTCGTGCTTAGCCTGAAACTGCAGGATCCGCAATTCTCCGGTCAGACCAAGGAACGCCTGTCTTCGCGCGACGCGGCGGGATTTGTGGAAAATGCGACACACGACGGTTTTTCGCTGTTCCTGAACCAGCACGTCGAACTGGGCGAGCGTATCGCCCAGATCGCAATCGAGCGCGCGACGCTGCGGCTCAAGGCCGAAAAACAGATCGTGCGCAAGAAGATCACGCAGGGCCCGGCACTGCCCGGCAAGCTCGCCGACTGTGCCTCGAGCGACCTGACGCGCACGGAATTGTTCCTGGTCGAAGGTGATTCAGCCGGCGGCAGCGCGAAGCAGGCGCGCGACAAGGATTTCCAGGCGATCCTGCCGCTGCGCGGCAAGATACTGAACACCTGGGAAGTCGAGTCGGGATCGGTCCTCGCCTCGCAGGAAGTGCACGATCTTGCCGTCGCGATCGGTTGCGATCCCGGCAAGGACGACATTTCCGGACTACGCTACGGCAAGGTCATCATCCTTGCCGACGCCGATTCCGATGGCCTGCACATCGCGACGCTGCTGTCGGCACTGTTCGTGCGTCATTTTCCCGCGCTGGTGCGCGACGGCCATGTGTTCGTCGCGATGCCGCCCCTGTTTCGCGTCGACGTCGGCAAGCAGATGTTCTACTGCCTCGACGAGGCCGAGCGCGAAGCGCTGCTGGCAAAGATCGAACGCGAGAAGATCAAGGGCGCGGTTAGCGCAACGCGCTTCAAGGGCCTCGGTGAAATGAATCCGTCGCAGCTTCGCGAGTCGACGATCCATCCGGATACGCGCCGCCTGGTCCAGCTGACGATCGATGTTGACGACGGCACATCGAAGCTGATGGACATGCTGTTGTCGAAGAAGCGCGCCTCCGATCGCAAGGAATGGCTCGAGACCAAGGGCGATCTGGCGTCGCTGGAAGTTTGAATTCGTAGGGTGGGCCTTGGCCCACCGATCCTTTTGACGTCAAGCGCGAAAGCGGTGGGCCAAGGCCCACCCTACGCTGCGATCATTCCAGGCACGCATCCAGCAGCCCCCGGATCACGCGCTGCAGATTTTCCGCGCGCGCCTCGATGTACGTGAACGAATCCTCGTCCATGTAATTGCACTGCGCGAGTTCCAGCTGCACGGCTTCGACGCCTTCCGACGGACGGCCGTAGTGTCGCGTGATGTAGCCGCCCTTGAAGCGCCCGTTCACGATGAAGGAATAGTCGGACTGATTGTCCAGCACGCTCGTGAGTCGCTGCTGCAGTTCCGGTGAACAGCTTGCGCCGCTCGACGTGCCGAGATTGATATCCGGCAGGCGGCCATCGAACAAAAACGGCACGACGCTGCGGATCGAATGCCCTTCCCACAGGACGACGCGGTCGTACTGGGCCTTGATCCGCGCTGTTTCGGCGCGCAGTGCCTCGTGGTATGGGCGCCAGTAACGATCCACGCGCGCACCGATTTCATCTTGTGACGGCTCCTGTCCGGGCAGATAGACCGGCGCGCCGGAAAATTGCACATGTGGACACAGTCCGGTCGTGTTCTGCCCGGGATAGAGCGAGGAATCGTCCGGCGGACGATTCAGATCGACGATGTAACGCGAATACTTCGGCACGATGATCGATGCGCCAAGCTCGCGCGCGAACGCATAGAGCCGCGCGACATGCCAGTCGGTGTCCGGCACGCGCCGGGCCTCTGCCGTCATGCGCCCGGCAATGTCGTCCGGCAGTGAGATGCCGTCGTGCGGTAGCGAGACGAACAGCGGCGCCGTGCCGGCATGAAGCGTATATGTTTCCATCTATCACTACCGTCAGCGCACGTTTCGTTCTCCGCGGGCGGGAGAAGGTAAGGCAACTATTCGCTCTTGTCCTTCTTCGCCGGCGCCGGGGCCGGTGCAGCGATCGGAACGAACAGCGCACTCGAACGCTGCGCATCATGATATAGGCTGACCGTGACCTTGCGCGCATCCTTGCCGGTCTCCTCGGCGACGACGCCGCCCGCGTTGTAGTTCTTTTCGTTGTACATCGAGTTCACCGGCGCGATGATGAGGCGCAGGCGGCTGCCGGCCTGGATGCGTCGCGCTACCCACATGAACTTGTCGAAATCGTAGCGCACGACCGAACCCTTGGGCACGAGCTGTGCGGCACGGTTGCCGCCGCGATAGCGCGCGCGCAACAAGTCGTCGCTGAGGAACACGGCAGTGCCATCGGGCTGGATTTCCGAGACGAACGCATAGAAATCGGTATCGGGCTGATCGATCGCGATCCACGCCGACAGCTTGAACGCGCCGGCAACGTCGGTTGCCTTCTGGAACGCGGCCGTATGGTAGACCAGTTGCTTGCCCGCCTGCTGCAGCACGCGGCGTTGATCGGTCAGCATGCTCGGCACTTCGATCGAGTCGATCGCAGCAGAGCTGGTGTCGAGCGGATCATAGATATAGCGATCGGGTTTGTTGCCCGAGGGCTTTGCCGCGCTCATTGTCCCCGAAGCGAACACGTCGTTCGCGACGCCATCGCGCGAATCCAGGTACAGCGGGCGCATTTCGCTCGTGACCGCTTCGAGCGTGTTGGCGTAGCGCCAATCCTCCGCACCCTCGCCGACGACATAGTAGGCAACGCGGTCCTTGAGAAACTCCGGTTTCGCGCCGGACTTCATCGTCCAGTCGTACCACTCTTTGTGCAGTTTGTTGAGATCCAGCAGGCTGGCCTTGCCGAACGTCAGCCCGGCCACGTCGGCCTTCGGCGTGCGCGTGCCGGCGTGATCCCACGGGCCGATGATCAGATAGTGCTGCGCCTTGGCGTGTTCCGACGCGTGCGCCATGTGTTCCCGATAGTGAGTCATGGCTCCCGGCTGGTCGCCATCGTACTGGCCGGTGATGCTGAGGATCGGCAGGTCGAGTTTGGCGTACTGCTCCGCGCTCGGGTTGTAGCTGTCCCAATAGGCATCGACCATCGGATGTTCCATCCAGGCCTGGAACACCGGCGAAGGATTGCCGACTATCGAGTCGACATCCTTGAACGCGCGGTGGCCCAGGAACAATTCCTTGAACTTGGCCGCCCAGAACGAGCTGTCGCCGAAAATCTTTTCCTGGCTCGTATGGCCGCTGGTCAATGTCAGCCACTGCACGTCATAGGGATAGGCGATGTTGTTGCGCCGCGGGAAGTCGACGCCGGCGAACGGCGATGCGACCGGCACGATCGTGGCCAAGTGCGGCGGAAACTCCTTCGCCGTCGCCCACTGGTCGTAGCCGGCGTAGGAGCCGCCCCACATCGTGACCTTGCCGTTGCAGTAGCTCTGCTGCGCCAGCCACTCGACCACGTCGTGACCGTCCTTCGCTTCCTGCAGCATCGGCATGAAGCTGCCTTCCGAGTTGCCGCGGCCGCGCACGTCGACCGTCAGGTACACGTAGCCATGGCCGGCGAAATACATGCCGCGATCGTGGTAGCTCTGCGAGATGTACGGCGTCAGCGTGAACACGCACGGCAAAGGCTCTTTCTGGCCCTGCGGCCGGTACACGGTCGCGTTGAGCTTTACGCCGTCGCGCAGCGGAATCTTCGCGCCCCACTGAAGGTCGACCGGATCGCCGGCGTCGGCGGACGGGGCTGTCTCGGCGAAGCAAATACTTGACAATGTGAATAATGCCGCAAAAGCAGCAATCGAACGGAATGTCATCGAGGCATTCTCAAAGGTTGAATCGGGCTGGTGAAAAGGGTGAGAGATCGAGCGACGGCGCCTGACCGGTAACCAGTTCACCGATCAGCAAACCGGTCGCCGCCGACATGGTCACGCCGAGCATGCCATGTCCCGTGGCCAGGACGAGATTCTGCACGTTGGCGGCCCGGCCGAGAATGGGCAGGTCGTCATAGGTCATTGGCCGCCAGCCATACCATTCCTCGACGACCCGCGGGCCTTCCGGCTCGTGCAGGTACTCGGCGGCGCCGCGCCTGAGCGCATCCAGGCGCGTGCGGTTCAAGGAATCATCGTAGCCTGCGAATTCCATCGTGCTGCCGAGGCGATAGCCGGAATCCCAGGCCGTCACGCAAACCGCGCGTTCCTTCAGCGTCAACGGAATGCGTGGGCAGCGCTCCGGCCGGTCGTAGGTGATCGAATAGCCCTTGCCGGGCTGGATCGGGATGCGCAGATCGAGCTGGCGCGCCAGCAGCGGCGACCACGCGCCGAGCGCGAACACGACATCGCGGCCGGCGAACTCGCCGCGCTCCGTCGCCACGGCGTCGATGCGATCGCCATCGAGGCGAAAGCCCGTGATCTTCGTCGACTCGAGGATCTGCCCACCCCTGGCCTTGACCGCCTGCGTCAGCG
>DASSGP010000065.1:0-4189 GCA_035693405.1 Rudaea sp.
GTCGTAGGCGCGGTTGAAGTGCGCATTGGCTTGCAGATAAAGCTCGTAAGCCGCCTCGCTGTGCGTCGGCACAGCGGAGACGCGCGCAGCTTCATCGGGTACCAGCTGTGCCTTGAGTGCATCGGCCACTTTCTGCGCGACTTCGGCTTCGACGGCAAAAATGTCCTTGAGCTCGCGGTTGAAGCTCTGCGCCCACAGGTGGCTGTCGTTGCGCGCGTCGATCAGCTGCAGGTTGATGTGCACCTGCTCTCCGGCCTTCTGCACGCTGCCTTCAAGGACATTGGCGACGCCGAGCTGCTCGGCGACGACTCGCAGGTTTGGCGGGTGGCTCGCATATTGCGTCGTCGACGTGCGCGAGATCACCTTGAGATCGCGAATTCCGGCCAGGCGAGTGAGGATTTCATCCTGCATGCCGGTGGCGAAATAGGCGTTGTTCTCGTCCTTGCTGAGATTTTCGAACGGCAGCACGGCTATCGACTTCGCCGGCGCGGCGGCAGAAGCGGCAGCGGGTGTGTCGCCCGCTGCCGGTCTGGCTTCGGCATCGGTAGCCGGCTTGCGCAGCACGAACATGTTCACGAGCATCAATAGCGCGATGAGCGCGAGCAGTACGATGATCCAGCGATCGAGCTTGCGCGCGGTAAGGTGGACGATCGATTCCCCGCGATCGACCTCGCTCTGGCGCTTGAGGCCCTCGGGCGTGAACTCGTAGAACCAGGCAAAGGCGATGAACGGCGGCAGGCCGACTACGGCGGCGACGATGATCCCGCGCACGAGCCATTCGGGCACGTGGAAGAACGGGAAGACCTGGGTGGCGACCTGGACCAGCAGCCAAGCGGCAGCCGCGTACAGGGCTGCTGCACGAAATACATTGCGGCGCTTGAGTTCACCCAGCAACGATGTTGCTGCTGCCAATTGCCTTTCCCCCTGTTGCTACGCGCTATTCGAGCAAGTGTCCCGGTCCTGCGCTCTCAATGCAAGAGTCAGATCGAACCTGCGAGCTTCGCGGCGACTCCGGTATAGGTCGCTGGGGTCAAGGCCAGCAGCCGCTGCTTCGCATCGATCGGCAATGCGAGAGATTCGATGAACGCGCGCATCGAATCGCGCGTGATGCCCTGGCCGCGCGTAAGCGCCTTGAGTTGCTCGTACGGTTCAGGCAACCCGTACCGGCGCATGACGGTCTGAACCGCTTCGGCAAGCACTTCCCAGCTTGCGTCGAGGTCGGCGGCAAGACGTTCAGGGGCGGGATTGAGCTTGGAGAGCCCGCGCGCGATCGATTCGAGTGCGACTTGCGTGTGCCCGAACGCGGTGCCGAGCGCGCGCAGCACGGTAGAGTCGGTCAGGTCGCGCTGCCAGCGCGAGATCGGCAGTTTTTCCGCAAAGTGCACGAACAGTGCATTGGCAATGCCGAGATTGCCCTCGGCGTTCTCGAAATCGATCGGGTTGACCTTGTGCGGCATCGTCGACGAGCCGACTTCGCCGTGCTTGAGTTCCTGGCGGAAATAGCCGAGCGAAATGTAACCCCAGATGTCGCGGCAGAAATCGATCAGGATCGTGTTCGCGCGACGGATCGCGTCGCTGATCTCGGCGACGCCGTCGTGCGGTTCGATCTGCGTCGTGTAGGGATTGAAGTCGAGGCCGAGCGATTCGACGAAATGCCGCGCCAGCGTTGGCCAGTCGACCTCCGGGTAGGCGACGATGTGCGCGTTGTAGTTGCCGACCGCGCCGTTGATCTTGCCGCAGAGCGCGACCGCGGCGATCTGTGCGCGTTGGCGCTGCAGGCGCGCGATGACGTTGGCGATTTCCTTGCCGAGCGTCGTCGGCGAGGCAGTCTGGCCATGCGTGCGCGCCAGCATCGGCTGCGCGGCAAGCGCATGCGCCATCTGCCGGAGCGTCGCCAGCAGCTTGTCGAGCGCGGGCAGCAGCACGGCGTCGCGCGCGTCGCGCAGCATCAGCGCATAGGCAAGGTTGTTGATGTCCTCCGACGTGCAGGCGAAGTGGACGAATTCCTTGGCCGTCGCCAGATCGGCGTGCTCGCCGATGCGCTCCTTGAGGAAGTATTCGACCGCCTTGACGTCGTGATTCGTCGTGCGCTCGATCGCCTTGATGCGTTCGGCGTCCTGCAGCGAAAAGGCGTCGGCGAGCGCCATCAGGAAAGTTCGAGCCGGCGCGTCGAGCCGGCCGACTTCGGCGATCGCCGCCTCATCGGCCAACGCCAGCAGCCAGCGTACTTCAACCAGCACGCGGCGGTGCATCAGGCCGAACTCGCTGAATATCGGCCGTAGCGCCTCGACCTTGCCGGCGTAGCGTCCGTCGAGCGGCGACAGTGCGGTCAGCGGTGAGGACGCGGTCATTGGATGTTTCCCGGGTTGGCGCAGCAATGATAGCAAGACGGGAACCGGAAGCCGGCAGACGGGACCCAGGACCAGCGGACCCGTCGAGCGATGCGCCCTGCTGTTCGCACCGATTTTGCTGACCCGTTGTGGGTTTTTCGCCGCTACCAGCGATTTTCCGACCGCCGGCTACCCGCTACCGAAACACACTGCCGCTATAATGGACGACTCGACTTTGCAGATACGGACAATCGATGAGCCACTACCGAACCGAGCGTGACAGCATGGGCGAACTCAAGGTGCCGGCCGATGCGCTGTATGGCGCGCAGACCCAGCGCGCGGTCGACAATTTTCCGATTTCCGGGCTGACGATGCCGCGCGAGTTCATCCGCGCGCTGGGGCTGATCAAGTCCGCCGCTGCGCAGGCGAACAGCGACCTGGGCCACCTCTCCAAGAACAGGGCCCGGATCATCCGCAAGTGCGCTGAGCGCGTCGCCGCCGGCGAGTTCGACAGTCAGTTTCCGATCGACGTGTTCCAGACCGGTTCGGGAACGTCGTCGAACATGAATGCCAATGAGGTCATCGCCCATCTCGCATCGTCCGCAGGCCCGAAGATCCATCCGAACGACGACGTGAACATGGGTCAGTCGTCGAACGACGTGATCCCGACCGCGATCCAGGTCAGCGCCGCGCTGACCGTCTCGGAAAAATTGTTGCCGGCGCTGACACATCTGAAGTCGACGCTGGACCGGCGAGCGAAAGAGCTCAAGAAAGTCGCCAAGACCGGCCGTACGCATCTGATGGATGCAATGCCGGTCACGTTCGGCCAGGAACTCGGCGGCTGGTCCGCGCAGATCCGCTCGTCGATCGAGCGCCTGCAGGATGCCCTTAAGCGCATGCGCAAACTGCCGCAGGGCGGCACTGCCGTCGGCACCGGCATCAACGCCGACGCCCGTCTCGGACCGAAGATATGCGTGGAATTGCGCCGGGCGACCGGCGTGAAGTTCGAATCGGCCGACAATTTCTTCGAGGGCATGTCGTCGCAGGATGCAGCGGTCGAGATGTCGGGCCAGCTCAAGACGCTGGCCTGCGGGTTGATGAAGATCGCGAACGACCTGCGCTGGATGAACTCCGGCCCGCTGGCGGGCCTAGGCGAAATCGAACTGCCGGCACTGCAGCCCGGATCGTCGATCATGCCCGGCAAAGTCAACCCGGTGATTCCGGAAGCGATGGCGATGGTCTGCGCGCAGGTCATCGGCAATGACGCGACGATCACGATCGCCGGCCAGTCCGGCAACTTCCAGCTCAACGTCATGCTGCCGGTCGTGGCACTGAACTTGCTGCAGAGCGTCGAGATTCTTGCGAACGCATCGCGTGCCCTGGCCGATCGCGCGATCGCCGGGTTCAAGGTGCGCCAGGATCGCATCAAGGAGGCACTCGACAAGAATCCGATCCTGGTAACGGCGCTCAATCCGGTCATCGGCTACGAAAAGGGTGCGGCCACGGCGAAGCAGGCCTACAAGGAAGGCCGGCCGATTCTCGACGTCGCGCTGGAAACGACGGGATTGTCGAAGGCGCAACTGAAGCAGTTGCTCGATCCGACGACGTTGACCAAGGGCGGGGTCCATGGCGGTTCCGCTGGCGGGTGAAAAGCGAAAAGCGGGCGAAAGCAAGGCGTCGACCGACGCCAGGCGTGATCTTCGCTAGCGTGATCTGGTAAGCGTGAACCCCGTCGCATATTCATCTATGTAAAGTGATGTGCATCAGCGCGTGTGCCTTTAGGCACATGTAGCATCGCGCACCGGCGTCACACTGACGCGTTTGCGCGAATTCAAATACAGGGGCAGTTCGGAGATGGG
>DASSGP010000066.1:0-9686 GCA_035693405.1 Rudaea sp.
ACCGACAGCGGCGTGTCGAGATCCGAGAGCACCTCGCGCACGACCGGTATGCGGTTATGCCCTTGCGCGGCGAGCGTGGCGAATTCGTCCTGGGAGATCATGCGGTGCGTCCAAACGGCTTCGGTCGTGCCCGCGAAGGCACGGCAGCGCACGATAGCAAGAGACGCGGCGTTGTTACAGGGTCGGCATGCGAAACGCGCGAAATGAGCCGAGCCGGTTCAAATGCCGTTCGCCCTGAGCGCAGGCGCGTAGCGCCGGAGTCGAAGGGGACGCTGTCGTTTCGACTTCGCTCGCTGCGCGAGCTACGCTCAACGCGAACGGGTTGAAAGTCTCAGTTGCGCTACTCAACGCGAAGAACCAGTCGGGCGCCTAACGACTCGGCTAACGAATTGCCAGCATCAGGGCGTGTCGGGAACGACCAGCACCTTCTGTGATGCGTGCTGTTTGGCCTCGGCCGGCACTTCCAGCGCCTGCACCGCCCCGACCGAAACGTGGCCGGTGATCTGCGCTATCAGCGCGCTGCGCTGCGCGTCCATGCGGCGGGCAAAACTGACGCTGTTCTCGTTCGTGCAACCGGCTGCGCCGGCACAGGTGTCGACGTAACCCGGGCCGGTCGTGTATTTGAACAGGCTCATCGAAGCATCCTGCTCGTAACGACGAAGCGCCCGCGGCAGAGTCACCTCATCGCCATACTTTTCGTCGAGTTGCTGGAATGCCGCATCGGCCTGGCTGCGTTGCTCGGGCGTCAGTTCGGCATAGGCTGCCTGCAGCGCCTGATCGGCAAGGCTGTCGTGCGCTTCGGCGGCGATGCCGAGCCACGCTGTGCCGAGAACCTTGTCGGTCGGCACGCCGATGCCGTTGAAGTACATGATGCCGGCGTTGTACTGCGCAACCTTGTCGGCCCAGTAGCCGGACAGTTCGAACAGGCGCAACGCGGACGCGTAATCCTGCTTCTTCAGATAGAACTGGGCCTTCTGCTCGAAGTACTTGCCGGGGAAATAACGGCTGGGGGCGTCCCAGACGCCGATGAAATCGTCCAGGCCGCCCGCCGGTGCACTGCCGGCCGCGGACAACGCCGCGCCAGTGAAAACGAATGCAGCCAGAAAACGCCGGACGTCCATGGGCTTTCCCTTTCCGAATGCTTGTCAGTCAGGACGAACGTTACCGCCGAAACGTCGCGTCGACAACGCGGCCCGGCGGTAAACATAGGTAAATCAAACCGTGCCCGAAAGCGGGCGGCGCGGCATGCCGCGCAGCACGAGGATGAATTCAACGCCGCTGCCGTCGGCCAGGTTGCGAGCGCGCGCTTCGCCGCGATGCAAGTCGGCGATCATGCGCACGACGTAGAGTCCCAGTCCGAGGTGCGGCGCGTCGGCGCGCGTCTCGCCGCTGCGCCGGTCAGGGGCCATGGTTCCCGGAGGGCCAGGGATGGCCGGGACCGGCCGCGCCGGCGCCGAAGGGCGCACGCTGACAAGCGAATCGAACAAGCGCTCCTGCATCGCCGGCGGCAGCAGCGGACCACTGTTGGCGACGCGGATTTCGGCGCCTTCGGTGCTCGCGCGCAACGACAGGCGGATCCAGCCGTCGTCCGGAGCGAAGCTGCGCGCGTTGTCGAACAGCTTGTCGAGCGCCTGCGCGATCAGCTCCGGCGCGCCATGCATGATCATCGGCGCGGCCGGTATGTCGCCGTCGACGCGGCGCGGCGCGGCGAGTGGTCCGTAGGCCTCGACGCATCCGCGCAGCACGGCAGCAAGATCGAAGTCCTCGCCTTCGACGCCGATGATCGCGCGCTCCATGCGGCTGGCCTCGCTCATCGCACGCACGATCGCGCCGAGGCGCTCGGCGCCGTCGCGCGCGCGTGCCAGATACGTGCGCGCCTCGGCCGGCACTGCCTGATGGTCGAGATTGTCGAGCGAAGATTTCACGATCGCCAGCGGCGTCTGCAATTCGTGCGACAGTTTGCTCGCAAGGGTGCGCAAGTAATCCGTGTAGGCGTTCACTTCGTCGAGCAGGCGCGCGAAGCTGCGCGCAAGATCGCCGAGTTCATCGCGCGCGCCGATCAGCGGAAGCACGGCCGTGTCGACTTGACCACCGGCGCGCAACGCGCGCTCGGCCGCGTTGCGCAGGCGGCGGATGCGCAGACCGAGCACACTGGCGAACGCAAACAACACACCGCCGGCGAGCAGCAGCGCGAACAGGCTTGCGCCGATCAGCAGCAGCAGCGCGCGATTGGTCAGCAGCGGCAGCGCGTCGCCGGCCTGCTCGAGCAGCAGCGCACCGCGCACTTCACCCATAGGAAATCCGGCAGCCGCAGGCTGCCCACCATCGTCCCTCGCCCGCGCAGCGGGAGAGGGGGGGGCCGTCTGCGAAGCAGACGGTGGGGTGAGGGGCATTACAGGCTGCCCGTCATGGTCTCCTTCCGCAGGCAGTGCGGTGACAGCCGCCGATCGCAGCGGCACGGCCGCAGCAAGCACGACTTGATCCTCCGTCGGCGCCGGATGCCAGGCGGTTGCCGCGATGCCGGACAGCGCCTGCCACACTTCCGGCGCGTTCAGCCGCGGCAAGCTCGTGGCGAAATCGTCCGACCCCGACATGCCCGGCGCGATCAGGCTGCGATAGACGAGGTTCTCGAACCAGCGCCGCCGCGCCGGGCCCGCCGCAATATCTTCCTCGGACTTGCCCGGCTCGAGGCGTCCGGATTCGGCGACGACCCAGCCCTCGCTGCTGAGCAGGCGCGCGCGCATCGCATCAGGCGCGAATTGCGCAAGCTTTTCCGACAGTAGCGCCGACGGCGTCAGCAGGCGACGCGGCTCGGCTGTTTCATTGCCCGGAGCCGCGCTGTCGTAGAGGGTCAGGGCGAGCCGGTCCGGAGCCTGCGCGCGTGGCAGGCGCAGTTCGATGCGATAGCCGGTGCTGTCCTCCTGGAGGGCGCCGCTCAGGCGCGGCGGCAAGCCGCCGCCGTCAGCTTCGACGTCGTCCAGCGTCCGCGCATCGAAGCTGCCGGGAGCGGCGCTGGCGAGCAGATAGCGGCGCGAGACGTCGCCACGCCCGAGGGTCAACGTCAGGTGATCGCGCCGCGCTGCACTTTCGTCGCGGGCGTCGGCCCGGTCGCGCGTCGTGTCGCGCACGATCGCCAGCAGGTACAGCCACTCGCCATTTTCACAAAGCAGCAATTTCAACTTTTGCGCATCGCTTGGCGCGCCGACATTCTGCGCGTAAGGCAGCATCGCGGCCCAGTCGTCGGCGAACCCGTCGACGGCGATCCGTTCGTTCACCGCATGCACGTACAGTGCGGCGCCGGGCGGCGGCAGCTCCGACTCGATCGCGCCCAGGCTACGAGCCAACGCCCGCGCCGAAGCGATCAACGTCTGCTCCTGGCCGTGGCGCAACAGCTCCTCCATCTGGCGCAGGAACAGCCACCCGGCCAGCGGCAGTGCCAGCGTGGACAGGGCGATGAGGAGGAGTTTGAATCGAAGTGACATAGGGGCCAGGGGCTAGGGGCTAGCAAGAGCGACGGTGAACTTTGGCTCGCGCTGCTGCTCTCACTGGCCCCTGGTCCCTAGTCCCTGGCCCCTGCTCCATTACGGTTTCCACCGATACCCCACCCCATGCACCGTTTCGACCGCATCGAACTGCGCATCGATGGCGAGGAATTTCTTGCGGATGCGCTTGATGTGCGAGGTGATCGTCGCGTCGTCGACGACCACCTGCGCTTCGCGCATCAACTGGTCGCGGTTCTTCACGTGGCCGGGAAAGCGCACGAGGATATGCACCATCCAGAACTCGGTCACGGTCAGAGGCACTTCGACGCCATTCCAGGTCACGCGCATGCGCTCGGCTTCGAGCTTGAGCGGCCCGTGTTCGACGACGGTTTCCTTCGCGACCGGCCGGCTCAGTGCGTCGAGGCGGCGGAACAGCGCGCTGATGCGCGCGGCGAGGTGGTGCAGGCTCACGTCCTTGGTCAGGTAATCGTCGGCGCCGAGACGCAAACCGGAGATCACGTCGAAATCCGAATCGCGCGCGGTCAGGAAGATGATCGGCAGCGTCGGCGATTTCGCCCGCAGTTCGCGGCACAGTTCGAAACCGCCTTCGGGTTCGTCGCCGAGGCCGACGTCGATGATCACGAGTTCGGGCATGCGCTGCGCGAACGCGCGGCTTGCATCGGGCCGTGAGGCATAGCCCTGTGTCTGGTAGCCGAAGCGGTTCAGCGCCTCGACATAGTTCGCGCGGATCGCGGGTTCATCTTCGACGATTGCGATGCTGCGGGCCATAAGAGCCTCATGCGGTGACGGTAGCGCGAGCTTACGGCCGGGCCGACGCCGCGGCAACGGCCCGGGAGCAGATGTCAGAACTTCGCCACAACCCGTCGGCGCCGCGCCGCAATTGAGGCCGCAGTCGCGCATCGGCGTCGGCGACTCTAGCCTCGCACGAAAACCGATCTGCCCCGATCACGAGGAATGTAGCCATGAAGAATGACCGTCCCGAACCCGATGCCGAACTGCAATCGTTCGAGCCGCTGCGCATAACCTTTGCCGTGCTGGCGCTGCTGCTCGGCCTGATCGCCGCCCTGCACGTCTGAGCCATCACCTGGCCTGTCGAGAAACCGATCCATGGACATCTACCTGCCCGCCGATTTCCACGAACTGCACGACGCCGCTCCGGATGACTGGCGCGATATTTCGACGTCGTCCGCGACGCACGAGCGCTCGCCACCGTCCAATCGACAGCCCAATTCACAAAGGGCCGATTCGCCGGACACGTGTGTCGATCCGTCCTGGCGCGTGATCTGACAACGAACTGGTTACCTCCCCCGCGCCGCGAGGACTGGCCCCCTCCCTCTCCCCAGATGGTTCTCCGGCGCGGGCCTTTCTTAGGGGCTAGGGGCTAATCTCTTTCCCTCGCTATCCGATCGCCGCGCGCATCGCCGCGACGACCGCGCGGTAGTCCTTCTGGCCGAAGATCGCCGAGCCCGACACGAACGTATCGGCGCCCGCTTTTGCGACTTCTGCAGCATTTTCCACTTTTACCCCACCATCTACTTCGAGCCGTATTGCGCGCCCGCTGCGGTCGATGATCTCGCGCGCGCGGCGCAGTTTTTCCAGCGCGGCCGGAATGAAGCTCTGTCCGCCGAAGCCGGGGTTCACCGACATGATCAGGACCAGGTCGAGTTTGTCGAGGACGTAGTCGAGGTAGCTCAGCGGCGTGGCCGGATTGAAGACGAGGCCGGCCTTGCAGCCGCTGTCGCGGATCAGGCCGAGCGTGCGGTCGACATGCTCGCTGGCTTCGGGATGAAAGCTGATCAGGCTCGCCCCGGCCTTGGCGAAGTCCGGCACGATGCGGTCGACCGGCTTGACCATCAGGTGCACGTCGATCGGCGCGGTCACGCCATGCTTGCGCAAGGCCTCGCAGACCAGCGGTCCGATCGTCAGGTTCGGCACGTAGTGGTTGTCCATGACGTCGAAGTGGACCCAGTCGGCACCGGCGGCAAGGACGCTGTCGACTTCTTCGCCGAGTCGGGCGAAGTCGGCGGAAAGGATGGACGGGGCAATGACGCTAGCCTGTTTCATTGGATATCCGCTATTTCGATGCTTTGATGCGAAAGAAAAACCCCCTTCCGCCTTCGGCACCTTCCCCCGCACGCGGGGGAAGGGAAGAAAGGAGCGACCCGCATTTCTAGTCCCTAGTCCCTAGTCCCTGGACCCTAGTCCCTAGTCCCTAGTCCCTGCTCTCATCTTATTTGATTCCCCGCTCCTCGCGTATGCGTTCGTAGGCCGCGTTGATCTCGCGCGCGCGTTCTTCGGCGCGGCGCTTGAGTTCGTCTGGCACGTCGCCGAGTTTGTCCGGATGGTGCTGGCTGATCAGCTTGCGGTAGGCGCGCTTGATTTCGCGCTCGTGCGACTCGCGCGTCACCCCGAGCACGGCGTATGGGTCCTTGCCGGACGGCTGACGCGGCGCTTCGGGGCCACTGCGCCGATACGAACCCTGCGCGCCGGCATCTGCACCGGCCCCATACGCGGCGTAGGCGTAACCACGCATCGCGGCCAGCGCCGCCAGTTCGCGCTCGTGCACGCCGAGCGACGCGCACAGCTTGCGCACCAGCATGAACTTGTTCGGCGATAGCGGGCCTTCGGCGTAGACGACGTCGAGCAGCATATCGAGCAGCAGGAAGGCCAGGTCGCGACGGCCGCCGGCCCAGGCCCTGAGTTCTCCTATGGTCTGGTCCACGGCAAAGCCTGCCTGTTTCCCGGCGCTGAAGCTTTCGATCGCGCTGGCGCGCTGATCGGGCGACATCTGCATGCGCGTCATCAAGTTTTCGGTCGCGGCAATTTCCTGCTCGGATACGCGGCCGTCGGATTTGGCGATAGCCCCGGCCAGCGCAAACAAGGGTCCGATGAACGAGCCGCGCGCACGCTGCATGCCCAGCGGCCGCAACGCGCCGATGTCCCAAAGATGACCGATCAACCCGCCCAGCACGATCCCGAACGGGTGGCGAAACAACCAGAAGCCGGCCAGCGCGCCGATAATCTTGCCGATCACTTTCATCGAGTGCGCTCCACCGCGGACGCCAGCCCGATGGCGCGCGAAAGCGCGCCGACAAAGGTCGGGCGAGAATGCAGCGAGCGGGAGGTCGGAGAGCGAACGAGCATGCGGATGCGGATTCTAGCAGCCCGGATCGCCCGGCCGCCGCGCGCGAGAAGCTACAATGCGCGCTGACCGAGGATCCGCCTGTGCCAACCGTTCTGCATCAATCGAATCTGCCCGGCCTGAACCTTGTCCATCGCGGCAAGGTGCGCGACGTGTATGCGCTGTCCGAGGGCGAGTTGCTGATCGTCGCGACCGACCGCCTGAGCGCATTCGACGTCGTGCTCCCCGACCCGATTCCCGGCAAGGGCGAAATGCTGTGCCAGATTTCGAATTTCTGGTTCGACAAGACCGCGCACCTGATGCCGAACCATCTTACCGGCCGGGCCGTTGCCGACGTGCTGCCACCGGGCGCCGATGCGGCGTTGTACGCTCGCCGCAGCGTCGTCGCCAAGCGCCTGAAGGCAGTGCCGGTCGAGGCGATCGCGCGCGGGTATTTGATCGGTTCGGGCTGGAAGGATTACCGGGCGAGCGGGGCGTTATGCGGCATCAAGCTGCCGTCGGGCCTGCGCCAGGCGGAGAGATTGCCGCAGCCGCTGTTCACGCCCTCGACCAAGGCCGCCGCAGGCGCGCACGATGAAAATATCGGCTTCGATCAGGTCGTCGCGCTGATCGGCGCGGACCTTGCCGAGCGCGTGCGCGACGCGACTCTGGATATTTATACTTTTGCCGCCGCCTATGCGGCCGAACGCGGCATCATCATTGCCGACACCAAGTTCGAATTCGGCACGGACGCCGACGGCAGGCTGTATGTGATGGACGAAATGCTGACGCCGGATTCGTCGCGCTTCTGGCCGGCTGACCAGTATCGCACCGGCATCAGCCCGCCGAGCTACGACAAGCAGTTCGTGCGCGACTATCTCGAAACGCTCGACTGGAACAAGCAGGCGCCGGGGCCGAAGGTGCCGGCGGCCGTGATCGAAGGGACGGCGGCGAAGTATGCGGAAGCGTTGAAACGCCTTGCCGGTATCGTGCTGGATTGATGCGCGTAGGGTGGGCCTTGGCCCAGCGCTTTCACTTTTACGCCAAAAGAAGCAGAACGGTGGGCCAAGGCCCACCCTACGTCTGCGAAGGATTAGACTGACGGCAACAGTGCCGGAGATACACCAATGAACGCGATCCCCACCGATCCCGCAGACCGCCGCCGCGAAGTCGATCGCTGGCTCGGCAACTACAGCGAGGACCATCGCAATCCGACCAACATCCTGATCCACTGGATCTGCGTGCCACTGATCCTGTGGACCGTCATCGCGTTGCTGTGGGTAGTGCCCGTGCCGGCGATGCTCGGGCGCGCCGGGCTGTGGGCCGCGGTGGCGATGTTCGCAGCGTTGTCTTTCTACCTGCGCTTGTCGCGCACGCTCGGCCTGGCGATGTTCGTCGCGTTCGTCGCGCTCGGCCTGATCACCGAGGCGCTGTATCGCTGGCTTGGACCCGCGGCGCTGATGTGGCTGGCGATCGGCGTCTTCGTGGTCGCCTGGGTCGCCCAGTTCGTCGGCCACAAGGTCGAAGGCAAGCGTCCTTCGTTCCTGACCGATCTGGCCTACCTCCTGATAGGCCCCGCATGGATCGTCGCCAAGATCATGCGGCGCTTGCGCATTGACTACTGAGCGCCGCGGCTCAACGGCCCGGACAAGAAAGAGGCGCCACGCGGGCGCCTCTTTGCTATCGATGGCAGCCGAAGCTGCCAGCGCTTGTCTCAGTGCACGCCGCCCAGCATACCCATGATCGCGCCGCCGACGAGGAAGAACAGCACGACGGAAAGCACGATGTAGATGATGTACTGCACGAGGCTGACGAGGCAGGCCTTGCCGAAGCCCATCTGCCCGCCCGATGGCGGCTTGATCATGAGGTTGATGATGAAGGCATTGACGAGGAACGCGACGACGATGCCGATCAGTGACCCGGTCGAGCCCATCACCATCTGCAGCACGTAGCTGACGATCGCACCGGCGATCATGCCGACTATGACCGTGGCCACGGCGTTACCAAGGGCTGGCTTGAAGCCAGCGGCCATCTTCGTCGCGAGTTGCACGATCAGCGCACCGATGACGATGCAGATGACAATAATGACTAAAGCGGCAATCAATCCGGTAACCATAGATTTCTCCCCGAAATGTATGAGATTGAGCGCAATGCGCAGCGGCGCGTCCGTGCCCGTGATCCTGGCGCGCTCGCACCGGGATCTTTGTTAGCTGCTGTTTTCCTCGTGCTATTGAATCATGAAACGTGAAAGGCTGCTTGATCCGACAGTGCGCAAGGCGCGCGCTCAGGTTTTTTCCCGGGGACGCAACAACCAGCGGCACAACGCCGGCAGGAAGACGATCGCCGCCAGCATGTTGACCACGAACATGAAGGTCAGCAGCACGCCCATGTCGGCCTGGAATTTCAGGTCGGAGAACATCCACATCGCCACGCCGGCGGCGAGCGTCAGGGCTGTGTAGAAAATGGCGATACCGGTGGTCTTCAGGGCGATGAAGTAGCTTTCCGAAAGACTGCGCTGGACGCCTGCCGCGCCATCCGAACTGGCCTGAGCCAGGGCGCTTTCGCGCGCGGCTTTTATCGCCGCAACGGCGTGCGCTGCTGCGTTTGCGCGGCGCGCAGCAGCACCCTGTGAACCGCTGTCCGCCACTCCCATCTCTTCATCGAGACGCTTGAGTTCGCGTTCGATGTCGCCGGCCGCGACGTCGGCGCCGGATGTCATCAGGTCGTACATCGGCGCGAACAGCCGGTGCGCCTCTTCCGGAGCGATGCCGGCGTTTTCGGCGGCGGCTTCGGCGGCCGCGGCCGCGGCTTCGGTGATGTCGGCGGCCGTGTATTCCGCCCGGAATGTCATCGCCTCGTGCATGCGCGCGAACAGGTAGATCGCGTAGTCCACGCCAATGCCGACGCCGAGCGCCAGCACCGTCAGCGTGTTGACCTTCTTGCCGATGCCCAGCTCGACCATCAGCGAATGGCCGAGCTCGGTGACGAGCACGAGCGGCAGCACGATGCACAACGCGGCCAGCGGATTGCGGAAACTGATCAGGCACATGAGGAACACGGCC
>DASSGP010000067.1:0-4028 GCA_035693405.1 Rudaea sp.
CATCGACTTGCTCTTGATCAGCGACTTGGCGCCGTGGTCGCGCAGGATTTCGTGCACGATTCGGTTGTGATCGGCGGCGTCGCGCGCCCAGTGCACGTGGATCCCGTTGGCCTGGGCATTGGCCTCGAACTGAGCGAGATACTCGTCGAGATGCGTCAGCGTGTGCTCCTTGATGCTCGATGCGAGCGCGCGCAGCTCTTCCCATTCTGGAATGCCGTGCATCTCGCGGTCGCGCTTCTGCCGCAGATCCCACAGCCGCTCGTCGTGCATCTTCAGGTGTTGCGGCGCCGCGATGAAGCGCGCCGCCGCCTCGGCCTGATCGACGGGTCGATCGCCGCGGATCTTGGCCCCGCGCGGCTGCTTTTCCGCCACGAAGCGCAGCGGCATCGAAGCCGCTTCGGCGTGATCGAGCCGCTTGCCGTCGCGGTAGATCGCCTCGGGGTCGTCGTGTGGCGCGGGCTCGGGATGCGGCCTGTTCATGCGCTGGCTCCGTTCAGGATCTGTGCGATATGGATGAACTTGAGCGGCACCCCGTTACGCTCCGCGCAGCCCTGCTGGTGCATCAGGCAGGAGGAGTCGGCCGAGACGATGTATTCGGCGCCTGCCTTCGCGTGGTCGCGCACCTTGTCGTAGCCCATCTTTGTGGATACCACTTCCTCGAAAACCGAGAACGTACCGCCAAAACCGCAGCACTCGTCCGGTCGCGCCGGCGTCACGAATTCGATGCCTTCGACTTTCGACAGCAGGTCCATCGGCTTGGAGAAGAACGGTTCGTGCAGTTCGGAGGCGTGCGCATGCCTGAGCCGGCGCAGCGTGCCGCAGCTGTTGTGCAACCCGACGCGATGCGGGAACCGCGCCCACGGGAGTGCCTCGACTTTCTGGATGTCGTGGAGGAACTCGACCAGCTCGTAGGTGCGCGCGCGCACCTGCTTCACCTCGTCCGTTTGCTCGATCGCGTCGAAGTTGTCGCGCACGTGGTGCACGCAGCTGCCCGAGGGCGCGACGATGTAATCGAAGCCCGAGAAGTTGCGCACGAAGAGAGCCTCCGTGGCGGCGCATTCGGCGTTGAAGCCGCTGTTCGCCATCGGCTGTCCGCAGCAGGTCTGGTCACGCGGATACACGACATCGTGGCCGAAGCGCTCGAGCAGCTCGAGGGTGGCGATGCCGACTTCCGGATAGAAGGCATCGATGTAACACGGAATGAAAAGTCCAACACGCATGCCCAATCCTCCAGAACTCGGGAGCCGCTCTGCAGCGATGGCAAGTATCCTGTTCGAGCGATCGCGTCGACTATTCCCCAGTTGGGGGAACTGAAGTGCGCTGCTCAATTTGGAACAGGAAGGTGGCTGAAGCCTTTGCGACACGCGACACGTCCGCGCTGATCAGCGGACGGGATACGATCACGCGCGCCGGCGAAGTTGCGACGCTCCGCACGGATGCCGCCGTACATCAGGTGACGACGACGCGCCGTCTTGGAACGGAGAAGACAAAGACCGCGTCGCGGCGCTTGTCGACTTTCGCGATCAGCAAGCCGGTAAAGAGGAGAAGAAAGAAAGCCGCTTCAAGGGGACGTGGAGCGATAGTACGTCACGCACACGAGCGCCATGACCAGCAGAGGACAGAGAAGGGCCCAGAATCCGACCCAGGCGACTGCGAGGCCGCTTGCGATCGCGCCGGCGGCAAATCCGATGACCGGCGGAATCATCTTGTGCAGCCGCGCCTTCGCCTGCGCCGCATCGGCACGCAAGGGCAACTCGACGAGATCCATCACGACCTGGGTCACGTTGCCTGTCATTATCGTGGTCGGCGCGTACGCGGCGAAGACCGTGCGTGAAGCCACGTTCTGTATCGCCATCGCAGTGACGCCGAAAATGCCGATCAGGATCACGAACGGGGCATCGGCGTCGCGTATCGGCGATGCAATGACACCCGTGGCGAGAAACAACGCGAGAAACGTCACCTGAGCCACCAGCAGCGACCGCGTCGGATCGCGCTGTCGGCGTTCGCAATGAAGCAGATAGAAGCGGGTGATTGCTACCACGATCATGAACGCGGGAAACGCCAGCAGCTTGGCGTAGATGCCCGGGCGGCTTTCCGCCAGGCTGTCGCCGATCAAGACGAAGTTTCCGGTCACATGTGCCGTGAACAGGCCGAACAGCATGATGAATCCGCAGGTATCGACAAAGCCTGCGGCGAACGCAAGCAGCGTGCTGAGGGTCAGACCGCTCGGGAATTCCAACTTGTCGCCGGCCGTCTTTGTGCTTGTTCCATTCATGTCTGCTTCCTGTTTGACTCTTGACTGTCTCACCATCCCCAACGCACTTCTGCGCCGAGGTACGTCGAATCGTGCCCGCCCGCGTTGCGAACAGCATCAGCGACATGATAGCGCTCGGTTTCGAGCGCGAGTGCCACGTCACGAGACAGCGCCCAGTCGACCCGCAGCTCCGCGTACGTCGCAGTGTGACGGCCCGGTTCGCCGGCAGTGCCGGGTAATGCGATCGACGGTTGCGCGTAGATCGCGTCCCGTGTGGTCTGCCGCCAGAGCCCGCCGATCGCGCCGAGCACCTTCACGCCGGGCGCCGGCACGAGGGTGAGCGAAGGCTTCACGTGGATGAAGTTCGCGTAGCCGGTATAACCCGACAGCGTCTCGTAATAGCCGTTGGGAAACATCGGATTGAACGTGCCAACGCGATCGTCGTGCAGGTCGTGATCGCCCGATGCGGCGTCCAGCTGCAGACCCAGACGCGGCGTCCATCGAACGGCATGGAATGTGTAGCCGGCAAGCGTACCGACGGCCCAGGCACTCACCGACTTGCCGCCGAGGCTGCCGGCCTGATGCATGGCTTCGAGGTCCCAATCCACGCCGTGTGCCGCACCGGCATAGTGAACGTCGATGTTGCGCCGATGTTCCTCGCCCGATCCTGACGGGAAATGGGCGCTGTCGTTGCGATATTCGGAAAATGTCGCACTCAGGTCTCCGCCGGCAACGTTTCGGTGTTGCGCGCGGACGCCGCCGTACGTCAAGTGACGATTGCTGAAATCGTCGAACGCCGATTCGTTGCGATACTGCACCGGCTGGCTGGCGAAGCCGCTGATGCGCCAGTCGCCGCGTTCGTAGTCGCTCCAGATCGCGTCGTATGCCTGGCGCACGTTGGGTCCGTCGCGCACGGAAATGAAGCGTTGCAGATCGAAGGCCATTTCTTGCCGGCCCACGCGCCACTTGACGATGCCATCGCCGGCATCGAAGTTCCCATCGACGAATGCCAGGCGCAGGTCGAGCTTGTTGGCGTCCGCCGGGCCGGGGTTCGAGAGCCCCGGCGCCAGCGCATTCTCGATCTGAACGAATACACGCATGCGATCGGTGATGTGCGCATCGGCGTGGAGCTCGAGACGATGGATCAGGTAATCGATCTGGCCGCTCGAAGTCGTTCCCAATCGGGGCGCGTCGTTGTACTCGTAGCGCTCACGAAGCGTAAGTCCAAAGGACAAGTAGCGCTTGGGATCCTCGTCGGACAACGAGATGTACTTGAGCGAGTCGCCAGGTGCGTCGCGCAGAGTTGGGTCGGCGAGCACCGACCAGTCTTCCTGCCACCGATAGAAGCCGATCGCCGGCCGAACTGGTGCTGCGACGGGCGAGGCCTCCGAATCCTCGGCGAAGACGTTGCTGCTCGCGCAAAGGAACGCTACAGCAGCGGCGACAGCTGTCGACGTTGACGAGGTGGTGACTTTCCGACCCATGCGCTGACGACGCCATACTTGGCGATCAGCGCGCTTTGGGAGCGTGTACCTCGGCGACGTACCCGCCCGGAAACTGGATGATCGCCGTGCTGCGGCCTGCTACCTCCAGCCGGGCGGACAACACTTTGGCACCGGCGTTCGTGGCCTTGGCGAGCGTTGCATCGAGATCGTCGACCTCGTAACCGGTGATCTCGTGACCAAACGGATAGGGCAGGTGTCCGTCGGTGACGAAGATCAGCATCTTGCCGAAATTCGATTCGACGCGAATGCGGCGGAACGTTTCGCCAGGC
>DASSGP010000068.1:0-6783 GCA_035693405.1 Rudaea sp.
AGAGCGCATTTTCAAGGCCGCCCAGGCGCGCCTTTCCTCACCAGCCGCCGGAAGCGGCACAGAACCTTACATGTCAGATCATCCACAACCTCTCACCGACGTCTTTTTCGACAGTTTCGACCTGCATCCGTACTTGCTCGCCGGCCTTCACGCTGCGGGATTCACGCGCTGCACGCCGATCCAGGCGCTGACGCTGCCGCTCGCGCTCGCCGGCAAGGACGTCGCCGGCCAGGCCCAGACCGGCACCGGCAAGACCATCGCCTTCCTTGTTGCGGTCGTCGACCGCCTGCTGAAGCAGCCGGCCATGGCCGAGCGTGGGCCGGCCGATCCGCGCGCCCTGATCATCGCGCCGACGCGCGAGCTGGCGATCCAGATCGACAAGGATTTCCGCGCGATCGGCCAAGGCACGGGCCTGAAGTCCGCGCTGATCTACGGCGGCGTCGACTATGACAAGCAGCGCGACACGCTGCGCGGCGGCGTCGATATCGTCATTGCCACGCCGGGCCGCCTGCTCGACTACTTCAAGCAGCACGTGTTCTCGTTCCGCGCGGTCGAGATGATGGTGATCGACGAAGCCGATCGCATGTTCGACCTCGGCTTCATCGCCGACGTGCGCTTCATCCTGCGCCGCCTGCCCGACCGCACGCGCCGTCAGTGCCTGCTGTTCTCGGCGACCCTGAGCCACCGCGTGCTCGAACTGGCCTACGAGCACATGAACGAGGCGCAGAAGCTCACGGTAGAGACCGAATTCGTCACCGCCGACCGCGTGCGCCAGCTGATCTATTTTCCGGCCAGCGAGGAAAAGATTCCGCTGCTGATCGGGCTGCTGTCGCGCACCGACGCCAAGCGCAGCATGATCTTCGTCAACATGAAGGTTGCCGCCGAGAAAGTCTCGCGGCGCCTCGAGCGCCAGGGCTTCGCGGTCGGCATGCTGTCCGGCGACGTGCCGCAGAAGAAGCGCCAGAGCCTTCTCGGCAAGTTCCAGCGCGGCGAAATCGAAGTGCTGATCGCGACCGACGTCGCCGCGCGCGGCCTGCACATTCCGGACGTCAGCCACGTTTACAACTACGATCTGCCGCAGGACGCCGAGGATTACGTGCACCGCATCGGCCGCACCGCGCGTCTCGGCGCCGAAGGCGACGCGATCAGTTTCGCCTGCGACATGTACGCACAGAGCCTGCCCGACATCGAGGATTACATCGGCCAGAAGATCCCGGTCGGCACGATCGATCAGGCTCTGTTGGTGTTGCCGCCGCCGCGCCATCGTCCGGCGCCGCCGGCCGGCAGCGTGGTCGAGGAAGACGACGGCAGCATCGAAACCCGGCCGCCGCCGAAGCCTCGATCCCGGCACGCTTCGGATCGGCACACGCCGGATCGGCGTCCGGACCGCAACCGTCCCGAGCGCGCGCGTTCAGCGCCGCACGCGGCCGCGCCGCGGCCAGCGGCCAGTGATCGGCCTGCGGCCAATGATGTGGCGAACGCTTCGCCGGCCGAAGGCGAGCGCCGCTCACGCCGGGGCGGCCGCGGCCGTCGTGGCGGTGGAGGAGGGCCGGCGCGTCGCGAAGGCGCGGGTCATGACACCAAGTCCGCCGGCATGAAGCCGCACGACAGCGGCGCAGCCTCCGCCAATGCAACACCGCGCTCGAACGGCAACGGACGTGCTCGCGATGCGGACAAGAGTTCGCGGCCAACAACGCCGGCCGCGACACCGGCGCCTGCCGCCACGCACAAAAAGCCAGGCTTCTTCCACCGCCTGACGCGTCTGTTCAAGCGTTGACCTGATTCGCGTGCAAGCACGCGATACGCATACGCGACTCAATCTTTTGCTTCTCCCCGCGTGCGGGGAGAAGGTGCCACAGGCGGCCGAAAATTGCTCCTGCATTTTCGGCATTTCCGCCGTCCATGGCGGTCAGATGAGGGGCGCTCTTATTCGCAGACGTCACAACAAGCGTTGCGCAGCAATCGCAACCTTGGCTCACTTAAGGTTTCCTGACGCACCCCTCACCCTGCCCTCTCCCCGCGAGCGGGGAGAGGGGAAATCCTCCGACACCTCATCTTTCCTTCACCCTTTTCCCGTCTCCCGTCTCCCGCGGATGAGCGGCGCTCGTCCGCACGACCACCGTGCTGTGACGCGCCCTGCGGCCTTATCGCACCCCACGTGATAGAGTTGGCGCGCATGAAGCGCTGACGCTGGGGTAACCTGAACCGCATGCTGAATTCCATGAGTTCGGGCGATCACGAACGCCTGTCGCGACTCGCTGCGCTCGGCGCATGCGCGGCCGCGGCGGCGCTTTGTCTGTATCTGCTCGTGCGCATCGTCTGGCTGCTGCTGCCGCGCGGCGACGCGACCGGCCCCGGCGCGGCCGCCGCTGCGCAAGCGCCTGCAAGCGCGACCGTCTCGGTCGCCAAGTGGCATCTGTTCGGCAATCCGCAGGGCATCGCGAGCGCAACAACGGCGTCTTCGCTGGCGACCGTGCTCAAGCTCGGGCTGCGCGGTACCCTGGCGCTGGCTGATCCGAAAGACGAACGCGCACTGGCGATTATCGGCAACGAGCAGGGCGTCGAAACAAGCTACCGCATCGGCGCCGATGTTGCGGCCGGCGCGCGCCTGACCGAAGTCTATGCCGATCACGTCGTGCTCGATCATGAAGGCGTGGCCGAAACGCTGACCTTGCCGCGCCCCGAACAGCATGCGCCGCCGTTGCCGGCGAAGAACCAGCAGCGCCTTGCCGTTGCGTCGGCGCCTGCATCGAGTGTTCCGCCAGGATTTGCCCCAGGCTCGGCCCCGCCGGCCGGCGCGAGCGCTCCGCCGCGCATCGATCCGCAGGACGTCGCGCGCCAGCTCAAACCGGTTTTCGCCGATGGCAGGATCGTTGGCGCCGACATCAGTGGCGCCGATGCTTCTCTGCTGGCGCGGCTGGGCCTCAAGCCGAGCGACGTCGTGACCGCGATCAACGGCACACCGCTGGCCGGCGTCACGAATCCGCAGGCGCTGATGGAACAGCTGCAGAGCAGTTCGAGCGTGCAGGTCACGGTGCAGCGCGACGGCAAGCCGGCGACGCTGACACTGAGCTTGCGTTGAAGCCCGAACAGATGGAGCGACCTGTATTTTCCATTCGCCCTGAGCGTAGCGCCGAAGGCGCGAAGTCGAGGGGGCATGCATACGACGCTTCGGCCTCTCTTGGCCATCCATGGCCATCGAGGCACTTGGACTCCTGTCCTTCGACTTCGCTCGCTATGCGAGCTACGCTCAGCGCGAACGGATTTTTTGGAGGCTTCCGAATTTCCACCTTCAGAGAAATAACGACGTGATCATCCGCCCCGGCCTTCTCGCGATACTCATTCTGGTCACGGCCGCCGCCGCGCTGGCGCAGCCGGGCGGCAATCCGCCCGCTGGCGCCGACAGGGCGAAGACCGCGCCGGCCAATCCGCCCGGCACGCACACGCTGAACCTCAAGGACGCCGACATCCAGGTGCTGATCGCGACCGTGTCGGAGATCACCGGCAAGAATTTCATCATCGGCCCGAACGTGCAGGGAAAGGTGACGGTCGTATCGGCCACGCCGATGAAACCGGACGAGATCTACGAAACGTTCCTGTCGGTGCTGCGTGTGAACGGCTACGCCGCGATTCCGTCTGGCAGCATGGTCAAGATCGTGGCCGAAGCGACCGCGCAGCAGGACGGTTCCGGCGGCCTCGACGGCAGCGGACGCCGTCACGAGACCGACGAACTGGTCACGCAGATTGTGCCGCTCAAGCACGTCTCGGCAACCGAACTGGTGCCGATCCTGCGACCGCTGATGCCGCAGGGCGCTCAGTTGATCGCGCACCCGGGTTCCAATTCGCTGGTCATCTCCGACCGTTCCGGCAATGTGCAGCGCCTGATCAGCATCATCGGCCGCATCGATACCGCATCCGACAACGGCGTCGAGATGATCACGCTGCAGCATGCCAGCGCGGCGGAACTGGCACGCACGCTGACCCAGCTCAACGAGGGCAGGGCCAGCGACCTCAGCGCCGACGCATCGAAGGTGTTCGCCGACGAGCGCACGAATTCGATCCTGCTGTCCGGCGGCAAGAGTGGGCGCTTGCGCCTGCGTGCGCTGATCACGCACCTGGACACGCCGATCAGCACCGGCGGCGACACGAACGTCGTCTATCTGCATTACGCGGCCGCCAAGGATCTCGTGCCGATTCTGCGCGGCGTTGCGGCGACGCTGACGAACGAAGTGCCGATCACTGCCAAGGCCGGCGGCGGCGAAAACGCCGGCCCTGCCAACTCGGCCTCGATCGCCACGATCCAGGCGCACGAAGACAACAACGCGCTGATCATCAGCGCGCCGCCAGCCGTGTTCCGCTCGCTGCAGAACGTGATCCGGCAGCTCGACGTGCGCCGCTCGCAGGTGTTGATTGAAGCGGTCATCGCCGAGGTCTCGGATGAAACCGCGAATGAGCTCGGCGTGCAGTGGCAGCTGCCACTCGGCAACGGCAATCACGTCATCGGCGGCACGAATTTCAGCAGCGGCAATTCCAGCGCGGCCGGCAACAATATCCTCAGCGCCGCCGTCAATCCGCTCGGCGTCGGCAACGGCTTCAATCTCGGCTACATAGAAGGCACGGTGACGGTCGGCAACGTCAAGATCTTCCAGCTCGGTGCGCTCGTTACCGCGCTACGCAGCGACGGCAAGAGCAATATCCTGTCGACGCCGCAGGTCATGACCCTCGACAATCAGCAGGCCGTGATCAAGGTCGGCCAGGAAGTGCCGTTCCTGACCGGCTCCTACCAGACCACGGCCAGCAGCTCGGTCAGCGTCGGCACCGGCGGCGCTACGGCCGGCGGCATCTCCAATCCGTTCCAGACGATCCAGCGCAAGGACGTCGGACTGACCCTGACCGTGACGCCGCATATCAACGAGGGGGATTCGGTCAAGCTCGAAATCCATCAGATCGTCTCCTCGCTCGCGCCGCCGGTCAGCGGCGCATCGGATCTGGTCACGAACAATCGCGAAGTGCAGACGACCGTGCTGATCAAGGACGGCTCGGTGTTCGTCATCGGCGGGCTGATTTCCGACACGATCAAGGACAACAACCAGCAGGTGCCGGGCCTCGGCAGCATTCCGCTGCTCGGCAACCTGTTCCGCTATCGCAGCAACGACCACGTCAAGCAGAACCTCATGGTGTTCCTGCACCCGCGTATCCTGCGCGACGCCGTGTCGGAGGCATCGGTCGCGAGCGAGAAGTACAACTTCATCCGCACCGAGCAGATCCAGATGCGCGAGAACAGCCAGGTGCTCACGCCGGAGCGCGACATGCCGCTGCTGCCAGACGTGCACGATTTCCTCTCCAGCCCCACGCTCGACCCCGCGCCGTACACCACGCCGCCGCCGCCGAAGGACAAGCATTGAAGCCGGAGCTGTACCTCAGTCTGAATGCCCGCACCAACCGTTCGCCCTGAGCGCGTAGGCGCGAAGCGCCGAAGTCGAAGGGTGGCTGTCGTTTCGACTTCGCTCGCTGCGCGAGCTACGCTCAACGCAAACGGAATTTCAGACTGAGGCGCTACCGATCGGACCAAGATATGGAGACCTCGCAGTGAATTTTTTTTCCCTTGATCCCTGACATGAGTGCGCCGCTCCAACATCCACCCAGGCCTGGTTTTGGGTTCGCCCGGCGCAACGGCGCGACGCTGGTCGGCTGGCACGGCGACGTCGCCGAGGTTGCTTATCGCGATGGCGTGCGTCCCGAGACGCTGGCCGAGTTGCGCCGCTACCTCGGCGCGCCGCTGCAGCTGACGCATCATGACGTGGCCGGTTTCGAACGCCTGCTGCGCACGCTGTACGAACAAGGCGACGACGCGCGCGCGATGGTCGCGGACTTCGACGACGATCTCGACCTCAAGACGCTCGCCGACGAACTGCCGGAGCCCGAGGACCTGGCCGAGTCCGAGAACGACGCGCCGATCATCCGTCTGATCAACGCGCTGCTCACCGAAGCGGTCAAGGAAGGCGCGAGCGACATCCACGTCGAGCCGTTCGAGAACCGCCTCGTCGTGCGCTTCCGCATCGACGGCGTGCTGCGCGAAGTGCTCGCGCCGCAGAAGGCGATCGCCAGCGCGGTCGTGTCGCGCATCAAGGTCATGGCGCGCCTGGACATAGCCGAGAAACGCCTGCCGCAGGACGGCCGCATCGGCTTGCGCATCGCCGGACGTCCGGTCGACGTGCGCGTGTCGACAATTCCGGCCGGTTACGGCGAGCGCGTCGTGCTGCGCCTGCTCGACAAGCAGGCTGGCAAGCTCGACCTGCAGCAGCTCGGCATGGCGCCGGATACGCTGCGGCGGCTGGCCGAAACGATCGAGAGGCCGCACGGCATCCTTCTGGTCACCGGCCCGACCGGCTCGGGCAAGACCACGACGCTGTACGCATCCCTGCTGCGCCTTAACGATCGCAGCAGCAACATCATGACGGTCGAGGACCCGATCGAGTACTACATCGACGGTGTCGGCCAGACCCAGGTCAACACGAAGGTCGAGATGACGTTCGCGCGCGGCCTGCGCGCGATCTTGCGCCAGGATCCCGACGTCGTCATGGTCGGCGAAATCCGCGACCTGGAAACGGCGCAGATTGCCGTGCAGGCGTCGTTGACCGGACACCTCGTGCTGTCGACGTTGCACACCAATTCCGCCGTCGGCGCAGTCACGCGCCTGCGCGACATGGGCGTCGAACCGTTCCTGCTGTCCTCGTCGCTGATCGGCGTGCTCGCGCAGCGCCTCGTGCGCGTGCTCGATCC